>JAFXOB010000238.1 GCA_017529005.1 Elusimicrobiota bacterium | reverse complement strand
GATACACTAAAAAATATTAATCAAGAATTTATTGAAGTTTTAGGTGATAATATTTATGGCTATAACAACGACACATTGGAAGGTGTTGTTCAAAAAATGTTAATAGAAACAAAAAGAACTGTTTCTGTTGCAGAGTCTTGTACAGGTGGAATGATAGCTGAAAGAATTACAAATACACCCGGAAGTTCAATGTGTTTCAAACAGTCTGTTGTTACATATTCAAATGAAGCTAAAATGCGAATTTTAAATGTAAAAAAAGAAACATTGGATAATTTCGGCGCCGTAAGTGAACAGACAGCAAATGAAGTGCTTAATGGTATTTTAAGTTTATCTAAAGCTGAATATGCAATAAGTGTTACTGGTATAGCCGGCCCCGATGGAGGAAGTACAGAGAAACCTGTTGGGCTTGTTTATATAGGTGTATCTTTTAACGGAAACAACGAAGTAAATAAATTTTTATTTTTGGGAACAAGACAAGATATTAGAGAAAGAGCAACAAATGTTGCTCTTGATAGTTTAAGAAGATTGATTTTAAGAACAAGAAACAAAAAAATCACAAAGTGATTTTTTACCAAAAACTATAAGCTATAAGCAAAAAATGCGAAGCATTTTTTCTAAGCTGTAAACTAAAAAATTCGGAGAATTTTTTATGGGTAGATATTTAGGTATAGATTACGGTAAAAAAAGAATAGGTTTAGCATTATCCGACATTATGGGAATGATGGCACAACCTTATGATGTTATAGAATTTAAAGGTCTTAAAAATAACATAGAAAATGTTTTAAAGATTGCTAAAGAAAAAGAAGTTTCTTGTATAGTTGTCGGGAAACCTGTCAATATGAATGCCACCGAAGGGGAAATGGCAGCTCTTGCAACAGAGTTCGTTGAAGAACTGAAAAAAGTAACAAATATAAAAGTTGTAATGATAGACGAAAGATTAACTACAACTCAGGCTGAACGAGTATTGGTTGAAGAAGCTAATGTTTCAAGGGAAAAAAGAAAAGGTTTAAGAGATAAACTTGCTGCGACTTTTATTCTTCAAACATATTTGGATATTCATTCAACTTCTTTATAAAATATTTGATAAAATATAAAAATTATAATAATTCGGAGTAATATTATGAAAAAACTTTTGGCAATTATAAGTGTTTTGTTTTGTTTTAGTTTAGCTTATGCAGGTTTATCGGTAGATCCTGCCGTAACCAATATTGCAGGTGAACCGGGATCTGTTTATAATGGTAAATATTCGGTAAAAAACACTTACGATAGAAACATAAATGTTATAATTGAAGTTACAAAAGGTAATTGCTTTTCTGCCAACAAAGATGTTGATGTTAATAAATGGTTAGCTTTTGAAAAATATAAATATCCTATAGCTGCAGGCGAAACCGTAGAAGTTCCTTACAATGTTCAAATAGGTGAACAATTTAAAGGCTCTGTATCGGCAAGAATAAATTTTTCTGTTGAACAGGAACAAGGACAAATGATAAGTATTTCCATTTCTGTTCCTATATATGTTACTGTTACAGGAACGGAAAATATAGATTTTTGTATAGATTCTTTAGATTTTTATTCATCAGGAAAAAATATATCTTATAAGCTTGTATTGGAAAATAAAGGTAATGTTCATATAAGGCATTCTGGAAATATTGAATTATATACTAAAAAGAAAAAGAAATTATTAAAAAATATTTCAATACAAGAAACAGTTCCTACATATTGTGAACAAAAAAGAGAATTTAGTGAAACAATATTGCCAAAAGCAGATTTAAAAAAAGGTAAGTATGTAGCAGTATTTAAAATAAGAGCATTGGGAAAAGAAGTAACAAAAGAAATTAATTTTAAAATTTCTAAAAAAGGCGATATTAAGATAAAAAAATAATGGAATATTTAATAGACGGATATAATGTCATAAAATATAGTGAAATGTTTTCTGCAAGAACATTGGAATTGCAAAGAGATAAACTTATAGATTTTATTTTAAAATATAATCCGCAGGGAAATAATAAAATTACCATAGTTTTTGATTGCAGAAGTTCAAATCCCTATGAGCCGGACGGATATACGACAACCACAATAAAAGGTATAAAAACAATTTTCAGTGAAGGACAAAAATCTGCAGATGATGTAATTGTGGATTATGTTGAAAATTCACAAAAACCTTATAATATAACTGTAGTTACCAATGATAAAGGTATATTTAGAAGAATCGGCGGTAAAGGCGCTAAAAAAATGCCGGTTTCCGAATTTATATTCAACAGAGCAAAAGAACAAATCAAACCAAACAATATTATAAGAGTAAAACAAAAAGACGATTTTTCTGCTATAAGTAAAGAGTTAAGTGATTTATGGTTAAAAGAAGAAAAACAACCTGAAAAAGAAACTAAGAAAAAGAAAAACAATGATACGGAATTTGATATAACGGCAGAATTGAGTGATTTATGGCTAAAGGAAGAAAAATAATAATATTAACAGTTGTTGTAATAATTGCAATGATAGTTGCATTTATAATACCTTATGTTGCAAAAGAAAACAGAACAGTTGAACTTCTTATTCCGAAAGGAGCTTCACCTCACAAAATTGCAAAGATATTAAAGGATTCGGATGTTATAACTTCTCAAGAAATATTCCTTTTGTTGATAAAATTTTACGGATATTCAACAAAACTCCAAGCCGGTCTTTACGATTTTAACACTAAAGATTCTCTAAACACTATAATAAACAAAATTAAAAACGGGGAAAGTAAAAATATAAAAGTGACGATTCCGGAGGGATTTAATATAAAGCAGATAGCACGGGTGTTGTCCGAATATAATATTTGTAATGAACAAAAATTTATTAGTTTAGCAAAAGAACAAAGCATGGAAGGATATTTGTTTCCTAACACATATTTCCTTTTACCTCAAATGTCTGAACAAGAAGTTATAAATGTTATGAGCGACGAATTTAATAAATTTTGGACAAAAGAAAAAGAGGAAAGATTAAAGCAAATAAATAAATCTAAAAAGGATATCATTATTCTTGCATCAATAGTAGAAAAAGAAGCAATTGCAGATACTGAACGACCTATTATTGCCGGGGTTTTCTTAAACAGGCTTGCTAAAGGTATGAGATTGGAATCTTGTTCTACAGTATTATATGCTATGGGAATAAATAAAGAAAGACTGTCTTTTGAAGATTTAAAGTTTGAATCTCCGTATAACACTTACAAGTACAAAGGCTTGCCGCCCGGGCCTATATGTAATCCCGGTGCAAAAGCAATAGATGCTGTTTTATATCCTCAAGCAACGGATAGTTTATATTTCGTTTCAAAAGGTAACGGAACACATTATTTTTCTTCAACTTTTGAACAGCATGTTAAAAACAAAATAGTTTCCAAAAAAAGAAAAAATGTATAAAGATAAATTAGAAAAAGCAAAATCATTAATAGATAATCTTGAATATATCAAAGCTGAGAATATATTAAGAGAATTATATTTATCTTATCCGAAAAATGTTTATGTTGCTTTTGAATTGGGGAAAGTATACTTTTTCCAAAATAACTTTATTGAATCAAGAAAATTATTTTTTCAAACTAAAAATTGTAATGAGTTAGCTGTTCATTCAATGTTATTTTTAGCTAAAATTACTATTAAGGAAAAAAAGTATCATGAAGCTATAGATATGTTATTGCTTGTGAAAGAAAAATATGGAAATAAATTGGAAGTCCTGTATGAACTGTCAAAATTATATTCTTTTTTACAAGATGACAAAAATTTGCTTTCAATTTATAATGAGATTATAGAAATTGACAGAAATAATGTAGATATTAAATTCAAAAAATTTGAATTATTACATAAAAAATCTGAGACTATAGAAGAATGTTTGTTTTATGCAGAGGAATTAATTAAAAATCAAAATATTGGTATAAAACAAAAAAATTCATTATTAAATTTTATAGAATATTCTACAAAAAAAAGTTTATTAAAAAGTTTGCCTCAAAATTTGTCGGTAGCTGTGACAGGTGCATGTAATATAGATTGTTTAATGTGTACGGCCTATAAGAGTTCTTGGGTATTATCTGAAAAAACTAAAAATGAAATTATAGAGTTATTACCATATTTGTACAATATCAAATGGTTGGGAGGTGAACCTTTATTATATAAGGATTTATCTCGTTTGATGGATATTGCAAATGAAAATAATGTTCAACAACATTTAGTAACAAACGGTTTATTATTAAATGAAAACATAATACGAAAAATTATAGATTATAATGTATTTATGCAGGTATCTGTTGATGCTCCTAATAAATCTCTATATGAATATATAAGAAAAGGCGCCAGTTTTAAAAATCTTTTAGATAATTTTGAATTGTTTAACAAATTTACTAAAAATAAAGAATATCATTTTTGTTTAAATTGTGTTATTTTAGATGAAAACTATAAAATTTTAGATGACATTATAAAGTTTGCTGCTAAATTTAATTTTACGGATGTTTCTTTTATCATGAAAGATAATACGAATTGTTATTCTAAAGAAATTTTATCATATATATCACAAAATTTGAATTTATATTATGGTATTGCAAATGAATATGATATAAAAATAAATAGTGTTTTGTTTGAAGTACTTAAAAAGACAAATATAAAAAAGATAAATACTGAAAAAGTAAATAACAGTTTATTTTGTATTATACCATGGTTATCTTTTTGTATAATTCCTCCTGGTATTGTTACGGCAGATTGTGCTTGCAGTTTAAGAAGTTTAGGGTTACAAGAAGGAAAAAGCATATTTGAAGTTTGGAATGATCGTCACGGCAGCATCGTATCGCGGATCGTTCTTGTTTTCCGGATTGTCCCAGGTGCGGCTGAAACCCGACCCGTAGTTGTTGAACAGTGAAACCAGCCACCCGCGGCTGTTGCGATGAACCAT
>JAFXOB010000237.1 GCA_017529005.1 Elusimicrobiota bacterium | reverse complement strand
TGTTTTTTAAATTTTTTTCTCCGATGGAAAAATATGTTTGAGGACTCTTTTTTATTTGCTTTGGTATTTCTTTATGTACAACAACCTCTTTCTTTATGGTAGCTTCTTTTTTATTTATATTAAGCGGGTTATATAAATTGAATAAATATAAAAATAAGATTATTAAAAACAATAAAAATAATAATTTTTTCATTTTATATTCTCTCTAAATAAGTGTTTTTTTATGCAGCAGACAAAATATCTTTTATTTTATCAATATTAATATCATTGGATATATTTTCTATTATATTAACTGACTTTTTAGATTTTGTATCATATAATACAGGCCCAAATATATTTCTAATTGATTTAGGTATAGAAATACTTTCAAAAATACCGTTTATAGAACTGTTTACACACATATTTTTTGTTGTTTTTATATCTAAAACTTTTTTGTTGATTTGATCTATTATATATTCGATAATTTTGTTTTCAATAGTCTGTTCGTCGATTATAGAATCATTTTTGTCGTATGTAAAGGAGTAAGATATAATCGGAATGTATCCCTTTGCAACTTTTATTTTATTTGTTTTTATTTCAATATTAACCAAAACTCCATCAATATCTATTTTCTCTTTAAGTACTTGTTGATTATTATCATCTATAGTGGTAATTCCTTTTGAAGTTTCATTTGGAACTATAACGATATTTTTTATTCCTTTAATGTGTTCTGCTTCAGCAATGCTTTGAATTTCTTCTTTTGTTTGTAGTATGTCGATAATAGTTGTATTTCTTTTGTTTATTTTAATGTTACCAAAAGATAATCTTTGTTTTAAGTAAGAAAATCCATTATATATTTTTTCCGTAAACAATAATACATCTTTTAGTTTCGGAAAAATATTAAGAATAATACTGTTGATAAATATTTCCCTTGATACATCCGGTGTGGCACTGCTTGTTATTTCCGTTGATTCGCCGGATATAAATCCTCTTGTGGTAATACCACCGCCTATAAATCTTACAAGTCCCGCTCCTTTTGGCGGAGCATATTCAGGAGACATATTTCCGTCAATTTGTACGACATTTATTATTTTGAATTCTTTGTTAAAAAATCTTAAAGTTGCATATTCAAATTGGTTATCCAATTTTGTAACAGGATTATGTCCTACAACAATTGTTGTTATTCCTTTTTGTTTTAATATTTTATTAAATCCGAATTTTGCTCTCATTTCTTTCAAGTTTGCAGGTTTGATTCTTGTTGTATTGTCTGCATAAATTGCGGTAAGAAGAGTAAGCGCTTCCATTATTTCGGATAAGTTATTTGAAGAAGCATCATACTTTCTTATATCTTCAGCTATTTTACTTAATCCTTTAAATATGTTTTTCCCTTTATATTGTATGCCTTTATAAATAAATCCTTTTATTCTTTTTCCGTTACTGTCTTTTTCATGAAAAATTCCATTTTCATCAACATATCCGATAGAAACATCTCCATCATCGTCTACAGGAAGCATGGAATGCATATAACATATTCCGTAATTATCAAATCTGTAAAGATAGAAATTTTGTTGGTAAAAGTTTAACATTTCCTGAATGATAGAATCGTCGAAATAAGATATTCTGTTTATCTTATGCTTTCCTTTTTCTTCTAATTGTGCATTTCTTTGAGCAATAAAACCTTTTTCTCCGCCGCCCCAATTCTTATGATATACCCAATCCAAAGCATTCCATTCGGTGCTTTCATAATTTCTATACATGATTGCATCTATTACTGCCCATGATATATTCTTCTCTCTTAATTCATATTCATACTTTTGTTCTTGTTGAGATATTATACTCTCTAATGTTTTCGACATTGTTTGCCAATATTCGATATATTGCGGATATTTTTCTTTTAAGTATTCTAATTCTTTTTCTCTGTCAAGCCACCAATTTATGGACATTTTGTTAACGGCTCTTATACCTGTATATACAACAATACCTACATTTCTTCCAAAAAATTTCTTATGAAAATTTATAAATTGTTGATCAGAAAACATAGCTTTTATATCATCGGGTGTATTTGCGGATTTTAATGCGATTGAAGTATTATTCAAAACATCTTTGCCTTTAGAGTCTAATTTAAAGCCGAAGGTTTTTTCAAAATTTTCTTGTAATTCTTTTTCTGTTATTCCCCACTTTTTTTGTTCTTCTTCAGCATATTTCATATAATAATCGAGTTGTGCAGCCCAAAAAGCTTTTGATAAAGGTTCTTCTTTTCCAAGATTAAATGACGATAAAAATCTTCTATCTTCAGATTGTAATTTTTCTAATAATGCTTTTATATTTCTTCCTTGGAAATCAATATAGTTATCAGGAATACCTTTATAGTTCTTATAAAAAGGTAAATGTAGTCCTAATATATTCATAAATGCATATAAATCGTGATTTCCCACAACATATTTCATCCTGCCGGTTTCTGAAATTCTTTTTACCAGTTCAAAAGTTTCAACTTGTCTTGAACCTCTGTCAAGTAAATCTCCCAATAAATAAAAATATATGTTGTTACCCATATTTTGCAGTCTGTCTATTATAATGTCATCTATTTCTCTGTCTGTTTTTTCGGAAAGATCAAGTTTCGGATCGAGAAGAGTTACGATAAGTTCTGCAAATCTTGCATAACCGCCATGAATATCGGATACTACCATCGTTTTTGTAAAAGTTCTAGCTTTATTATTAAAGAAAGAAGAAATTTGTTCTTTAAGTAGTTTAAATCTTTCTCTAAATCCAAAAGATTGTATGTCTTCTTGTATTGTTAAAGCATCTTCGGTATCGTTTATTTGCGTAAGCATTATGTTTAATACTTTTTCCATAATTGCAAACGCTTCTTCAAGATCTTTATCGCTGACATTCATTCCGGCATTTTTAATTCGTTCTTTAGTTTCTTTACTTGTAAAAAATCTATATAGTTCTCTTGGTTGTCTTTGAGATTCTATTAAATCACC
>JAFXOB010000236.1 GCA_017529005.1 Elusimicrobiota bacterium | reverse complement strand
TTTATAATTTGTTAAAGAAAAATCAAGATATACAAATTAACATTACAGAAAACAATTTCAATGTAGTTTATAATCATTGGACAAATGAAGTTAAATTTAAAGAACAAATTCAAGACGAGCAAGATTTAATTAACCTTTTTCTTGTAGATTTATTGAATAATACAAAATATAAAAAATCCGTTATTTCCGATATTAAAGAACATACTTTATTTGGAACTTACACCATAGGTATGAAAGAAGAAGATGGCGAACAAGATTTAATAAGAGAAGGAACTAATCTAAACAATTATACAATAATGTATGTGAACGAAGTTGCAGATGGTATAAAATATCAGGGTAAAATTTCATCAAATTATTATACCGTTGCTGATAAAGAAAAATATATTGCTTTTTGGAAAAAATATAAAAGACCGCCACAGAAACAAGAATTTTTAAAAATTCTTGAAAGAAGTGCTATTCTTTATTCGGATAAATATAGGAGAGATACTGGCGGTGAATATACACCTGCATGTTTTGTTGAAAAACAAAATGAAATAATAAAAAAACATTACAATTTAAATGAATTTATTGTTTGTGATACATGTTGCGGAGTGGGCAATCTTGAAAATCAATTCGGTAAAGAATTTAAACAATATTGTTATCTTTCTACACTTGAACAAATGGATGTTGATATTTGCAAAATAAAAGGTTTTGAAAATAGTATTCAATATGATTATCTTAAAAACAAAGAACAACCGAAATGGAAATATAAAGGGACTTTACTTGATATAACCGAAATTGCAAAAAGAGAAAATAAAAAATTAATGATAATAATGAACCCACCATATAAAAGATTAGAAGGAAATAAATATAATATGGATATAGAATTTTTTAATAAAGTTATTGAATTAAAACCACAGGTAATCGTTTTTTATTATATGACAGAAAGCTTTTTGAGAAAAGAAATAGAACATTATAAAAAATCTGGTTATAAAATAATTTCACATATTTTTAGTAATGCAAAAGAAACATTTCAGCTTTCCGAATGGTCTATAAGTCAAGTAATTTTTGATAAAGACACAGGAGAAGAAATAAAAGATAACTTTATAAAGACAGATAGATATGAATTAGAAAAAGGAAAGTTTAATTTTAAGAAAACTTATGTTTATGATAATTCAAGACCGAATTTGTTTATAGATTTACGACAAATTATAAAAAATAATCAACAAGGAATTATTTTAGGTAATTTTAGTTATGTTCAAAGTTGTATGAATATGACAAATAAAGATTCAAATAATTCAAATCTTTTAACAACAAAAAATTTAAGATATTGTCTTTTATCTAAAGGAATTTCTTTTAATTCTCATGCAAAATATTTTGAGTGGAATGATTATGTGTATAAAGGTAAAGTTGAAAATATTTCAACAGAATTATTTAGTGATGCCATAATGTTTTCTCAATTTTATAAAGGTAATGCTTTTACAAATAAAGGATGTAAGAATTATATTATGCCTTTTGTTGCAGAAGAACTTGGTTGTTCTAAAAATGATTTAAATGTTTTATATCCGCAAGATAATTATGATTTACTTTCTTCTTCAAATGTTGAACAGCCATTTGATTTTAGAGTTTTTTTGAAACAATTTGAGTTTTCAAAAGAAGCAAGGAATCTATACAATGCTGCACTTGAAATATTTAAGTTTTATCATAAAAGCAAAGTTTACAAAGATAAAGATTATAATGATAGTTTTTATGATATTACAAATGCAATTATGGGAAAAGATACCTCAACTTTCAAAAGTTTAGATACTAATAATGATAAAAGAATATCAAAAGTAAAAACTACAAAAGGCACAAAAGGGTTCGGCAGAAATACAATAAAATATGTTGTTCCTTCAAAAGATTTGCACATATTTACAACCTTTTTTGATGAGAGAGATGTTTTAGCAAAAAAAATAAATAGACAACTTGTGGAGCAAGGTTTTTTGTTGTGGGAAAGAGAAAATATTTACTAATATAACAGTTTTTATTTATCCGTAAAATTATAAGCACCTATCTCAAGAATTAACTGCCTGTAAATGTTATTATTGTTACCGTTTATCTTCCGGCTCTCTCTTCTGTCGTTTTAAACTTGATTTAGAATCTATAAAAATTTATTCTCTTAAATTTTTGTTAAACTATAACCTAAAAAAACGTGAAGATTTCTCTTCCAGTTTTTTTGGATTTGACATTTTTTGTGAAATATGTTATATTTGTCTAACATTTGAATAAATAACTAAAAAAGTTTTGTTTATTTAAATTGATTTTATGTTAAAAAGCACTCGGTGCTTTATTATTTTTTAATTTTAAAGTTAGGTAAAACTAATATTTATAATAAAAACTAAAAAATATAAATTAAACTAAAAGAAAATTGTGGGAGGAGAAAGAAAAATGGAGATGGTTTTAAGCAATTTAAAATTGAATCAACCTGCCAAAGTAAAAAAGATAACGGCAACAGATTCTGTTTTAACAAAAAAATTGCTTTCTATGGGTATTTTAAAAGGTGAAAAAGTTGTTGTAACAAAAAAGTCTGTTTTGGGAGATCCTATAGAAGTAACAATAAGAGGTTATAACTTAAGTCTTAGAAAAGATGAAGCTTCACAAGTTTTAGTGGAGGTTTAATGATGACATTAATAAATGGAAAAGAAAATACACTTTTAAGATTTTTAGCTTTTGACAATATAGCAATAGATGAAAGAAAAAAATTGGTGGATTTAGGGTTTGTTCCCGGTGAAGAATTAAAAGTTTTAAGAGGTATGAGATCAGGATTTATAACGGTATTATTAAAAGGCGGAAAAATTGCATTGGATAATAACAGTGCATCAAAAATTTTAGTAAAAGAGGTATAAAAGAAGTGGAAAGTATAAAAAAAGTAAAAATATGTTTGGCGGGTAACCCAAACTGCGGAAAATCAAGTTTGTTTAACAATATAACAGGTTTAAGACAACATGTAGGAAATTATCCCGGAGTTACCGTTGAAAAAAAAGAAGCATTCGTAACAAAAAACGGATATGAACTTCAAATTATAGATTTGCCGGGTATTTATGGTTTATCTGCAAGTTCTGAAGATGAAATTGTTGCAAGAAATGTTTTAATTGAAGAAAAGCCGGAACTCGTAATAGATGTTGTAGATTCTTCAAACCTTGAAAGAAATCTTTATTTATATGCACAGTTATCGGAATTAAAAATTCCCGTTATAATTGCAATGAATATGACCGATATTTTGGAAAACAAAGGTCAAAAAATAGATTATAAAAAGTTGGAAGAAAAATATAATGTAGTTGCGGTTCCTATAGTTGCAAGTAAAAATAAAGGAACGGAAGAACTTTTAAAAGTTGTAACGGATGTTTTAAGCAAGAAAAAAACAGTTAAACCGGTTTCTATAGATTACGGTAAAGAAATTAATAAAGAAAAAGATACTATTTGCAAACTTGTATCCGAAGATTTGAATTTGGTATTAAAATATCCTGTTAACTTTTTGGCTGTAGAGTTAATAAAAAAAGAAAGTTATGCTATAGAAAAAATTAAAAGATCCAAAGATTCTGCAAAAATAATCGAGCAGGTAGAAAAAAGTAACAAAAAAATATTTGATTTGCATAACGAAAATCTTGAAGCGGTTTTTGCAGACAAAATTTATGATTGGATAAAAGTTGTAGTTAGTGATGTTTTATCAAAATCAAAAGAAGCAAAAAAAGATTTTACGGAAGCTATAGACAAAATTGTTTTAAACAAATTTTGGTCTGTTCCGATATTTTTGCTTGTAATGTACATTATTTTTAAATTTGCATTTACGGTATCCGAACCTATAGTAGGTTGGTTTGAAGCAGGTATCGGTTGGCTTTCCGATTTTGCGACAGGTGTTATCCCCGAAGGTATTTTCCAATCGTTAATAGTAGACGGTATAATTGCCGGTGTGGGCGGAGTTTTAGGTTTCTTCCCGCAAATTATATGTATGTTCTTTGCCATAGCATTTTTTGAAGATACGGGATATATGGCCAGAGCAGTGTTTATTATGGACAGGGTTATGAGAAAGTTTGGGTTGCACGGGAAATCGTTTGCATCTTTGTTAATTGCAACTAACGGTTGTGCAGTTCCTGCTATGATGGCATCAAGAACAATAGATAATCCTAAAGATAGAATTATTACACTTCTTGTTACGCCGTTTATGATATGCGGTGCAAAGCTTCCTATATTTGCACTTTTTATAGCGGCATTCTTCAGTAAAAATTCAACACAAGCTGCAAACACAATGTTTATATTTTATGCATTAAGTATTGTTATAGCACTTTTTTCCGCATGGGTATTTAAGAAAACATTGTTTAAAGGCGAGCCGGGTTATTTTGTTATGGAACTCCCGCCATACAGAGTTCCTACAATAAAAGGTCTTTTACTTAAAATGTGGGAAAGAGGTTGGTTGTATATTAAGAAAGCCGGTACCATAATACTTTTAATGTCTGTTCTTATTTGGGCAGGTTTAACATTCCCTAAAGTAGACGAAGAAAAGTTGGGAGATATTTCCGAAGAAGAAGTAGCAGCAGCACAAATGGATCAAAGTTATATCGGAAAATTAGGACATTTTATTGAACCTGTAATAAAACCTATCGGTTTTGACGGTAAAATGGGTATAGCTTTAATTGCAGGTCTTGCCGCAAAAGAAGTTGTGGTAAGTACATTGGGTACAATTTATTCTATGGGTGAAACGGATGTTGAAGATGAAGAAGCAGTAGGTTCTTTGGCAGATAAAATTGCTTCCGATCCGGATTGGAGTCCGTTAAAATCCGTGGCATTTTTGATGTTCTGTTTAATTTATGTTCCATGTATAGTTGCAATAGCGGTATTCTATAGAGAAGCAGGTTCAAGATTAAAATGGCTGATAATACTTTTTGCTTGGACAACGGTTTTAGGATACTTGTTATCATTCATTGTATATCAGGGTGGCAGGTTGTTAGGCTTTTAAATTAGGTTATGGGGTGATAAGGTTATAGGGTTATAGGTTTAACGACAAAAATAAAACTACTAAATAACAATCTGTAATCCAATAACCCCATAAGCCAATAAACTAATAACCCATTGTTAAGGTGGTGATTATGGAAACGGTATTTGTGTTGTTAATTGTGGCTCTTTGTGCATTTGTTCTTGTAAAAAAAATATATAAACAAGTGAAAGGCGGTAAATGTGATTGCGGGTGCGGATGTGACAATAATTGCGGAAGTTGTTCTAAAAGCGACAGTTGTATGACACAGCTTATGAGAAAAAGTAAAAATAAAAAGTAGATAAATAAAAAAAATAAAAGCTTCTTGATTATTTTTTAACAAACTTATAAAATGAAGTCAGTTAAATAATTAATATTAGCAAAGGGGCTTTTAGATTTGAATCTAAAAGCCCCTTTTTTTATTTGAGTTTTATAAAAAATAAAAAAGGAGGCTTGTTTTTAAAAGTGTAAAGAAAGTTGGCAAAAATAAAAAATGGAGGAAAAAAATGAGGAAAGTAGTATTAAGTATGTTGTGCTTGGCAGTAACTATGTGTTTGGCAGGATCCGTTTATGCGGAAGAAACTAACTTTTTGGAAGGATTAACAATCGGTGGCGGAATTACATTAAATTTGCAAAATTTACAAAATGCAAATAAGGCGGAAGATGATGAAGGAAATCCGTTAGATGAAAACAAAACACCGACAATCGGTGAATATTCCGTAGATTTAACAATTGAAAAGAAATTTGATGATGAAAACACTGCATTTATTCATTTGGAAACAGGAAAAGGTAACATCAACTATTATTTGAATTCTGTTGCAGGAGTAAACAGAGATGCAGATGACAGCGGAGTCGTAAGTGTAACAGAAGCATGGTTTGAACATAAGTTTACAGATAAATTTGCAGTTACTGCAGGTATCATAGATCCGACAGGAGCAGTAGATGAAAATGCTTATGCAAACGATGAAACAACACAATTTATAGGTTCAATGTTCAGAAATGCAGCAAACATAGAATTTTCAGATAATGCTTTTGGTGTAAAAGCTGCTTATGAAACAGATATTGCAGATTTTGCAGTTCAATACGTTGATGCAAGTGATTATAAAGATATAACAAGAAACGGATTTGCATCAGCACAAGTAAACTTTAAACCGGGATTTATAGATGAGAAAGAAGGGAACTATAGAATTTACGGTTGGACAAACACAAATGATAACGATAAACTTGACGGAACAGGAGAAGGTAACGACAAAAATTACGGATTCGGTTTAAGTTTGGATCAACAATTCAGCGATATTTTCGGAGCATTTGCAAGATACAGTTGGAGCAGAGGGGATATTGATAACGGAATATATGCTTCAAGTACATGGAGTTTAGGATTGCAGGCAACGGTAAAAGGTATAGGAGAAGAAGATGTAGTTGCAATAGCTTGCGGACAAGTAATACCGTCAAGTGAATATAAAGATAATGCAAATGAAAATGCAAAAAGTGAAAATCATTTAGAAGTTTATTACAGTTGGAACGTAACGGATTATTTATCAATAAGTCCTGATTTCCAAATGGTAGAAAATCCTTTTTATAACGAAGATGATGATACAGCTTATGTAGGAACAATAAGAATGCAAATAAGTTTCTAATAAAATCTTGACGAGAATTTACTTTCTCCACAGAAGAAAACGGATGCAGTTGTTGGCCAACAAACTCTGCATCCGTTTTCCTTTTTCTGTTCAAAATTTGTACAATATACATATTATGAAACAAGAAATAAATTATTCGGAATATTTTAAAAATAAAGTTTTAGAAGAAATTTGCAGACTGTTTTTTGAAGATAGTTTGGATGATATAAATCATTTACCGTTTAATATTATACCGAAAGGCAGTGATGCGCAGGTTCGTTGTTGTGTATATAAAGAAAGAGCTATTTTAAAATTAAGAACACTTGCAGCTCTTGGTTATTCAATAAACGATGTTGATGAGGCCTTGCCTCTTTCCGATTATCTTAAGCCGGAAAATGAAAAAAAATATAAAACCAATAATAAACTTTTAACAGTTCTTGAATCGGCTTGTTCAGCTTGTGTTAAAAGCAGATTCATGGTAAGCGAAATATGTAAAGAATGTTTATCGAGAAAATGTATAAATGCATGTAATTTCGGTGCAATATCTTTTGAAGATCATAAAGCACATATAGATACAGATAAATGTAAAAACTGCGGTAAATGTAAAGAAGCATGTCCTTACAACGCAATTTTGAAACTAGTTGTTCCATGTGAAGAGGCATGTCCGGTAAATGCAATAAAAAAAGACGGTAAAGGCAGAGCAAATATCGACCACAGTTTATGTATCAGTTGCGGTAAATGTATAGGAGCTTGTCCGTTCGGTGCCATAATGGTAAGAAGACAAATTCTCGATGTTTTAAAACTTCTGCATACAAAAAAACTTGTAGCTTTGATAGCACCGTCAATAACAGGACAGTTTGGAGCATCTATCGGGAAAATTACAACAGCCCTTAAACAAATAGGTTTTGAACATGTTTTTGAAGTTGCATTAGGTGCGGATATAACAGCAAAAAAAGAAGCCGAAGAATTTGAAAACAAATTAGTGGTAAACAAACAACAATTTATGACGACATCTTGTTGTCATGCATATATAAGATTGGTAAAAAAACATCTTGAAAAATTAAAACCGTTTGTGTCGGACACTTATACTCCGATGCACTATACGGCAGAAATTGCAAAACAAAAATATCCCGATAGTATTATGGTATTTATAGGACCTTGTTTATCTAAGAGAAAAGAAGCACAGGAAGATCCGTTGGTAGATTATGTTTTAACTTTTCAAGAATTACAGGCAATAATTAACACAAAACATATAAATATAGATTTATGTCAGGAATCTCCGTCTGAAGAAGTTCCTACAAAATATGCAAGAGAATTTGCTATAACGGGCGGAGTATCTCAGGCATTAAAACATTATTTGAGAATAGATACAAAATTTATAAAAGACGAACTTATTACCGATTTAGATAAAAAAAATGTTTTAAAACTTTCCGCTTATGCCGACGGACACTGCAATTCAAATTTAATAGAAGTTATGGTATGTAAGGGCGGGTGTGTCGGCGGTTGTGAAACAATAAAACCAATAAAACAAGCAAATGAAGATGTTAAGAAGTTTTCTGTGTAAACACAATATATAGTTGTAAAGTTTATATATAAAAACAATATATTGTGTTTTAGGTATTGACAAACAATAAATTAAAACATATAATCAATCTATAATTTTTGAAATCTTTTGTCGGTGTTTTTCAAAAAAACTTAATAGGAAATTCCGTTAGAATCGGAAGCACTCCCGGTGCTGTGATAGGGAACGAAAAGTTTTACAACGTCACTGCTTACATGATAAGCGGGAAGATTAGACTTAGTAGGTTATTACCCTTAAGCCAGAAGACCTGCCGATAAAATCATAATACTTATAAAGGTTGTCGAGGAATGACCATT
>JAFXOB010000235.1 GCA_017529005.1 Elusimicrobiota bacterium | reverse complement strand
ATTTTAGGTGAATTAGGTGTAGATGTTGTTGCATTAAATGCTTATATAGATGCAAAGAAAATAACAAAAAATAAAGAAGAATTTGATCACTCTTTAAATCAGTTATCGGATATTGTAACCACATTAAAAGCAGATGTCGGGTTCTTGTTGGATAATGGTGCGGAAAAAGTGTTCCTTGTAGATGAGAGAGGTAAAATTATAGATAATGATACTGCAATGCTTGTTATGGCATATTTGGTTATGTCAACATACAAAAAAGGAACAATAGCTGTTCCCGTTACGGTATCATCTGTTATAGATGAACTTGCAAGGCAGTTTGATTTTAAAATTATTAGAACGGGAACAAGTCCGAGAAATATAATGAAAGCATCAAAAGAAAAAGATGTTATTTTTGTTGCGGATTGTAACGGTGGGTTTATATTTCCGGAATTTCAAAATGCATTTGATGCAATGTATGCGGTAGGTAATTTAATAAAAATGTTGTCTCAAACGGAATTCTCAATCAGTATGATAAGAAGGGAAATTCCTTCTTTTGAAGTTTTCCATAAAACAATACCTTGTTCATGGGATAAAAAAGGTCAAGCCATGAGAAATGCAATAGAATATGCTAAAGGTAAAAAAACGGAACTTATAGACGGTGTAAAAATATTTTTGAATAACGGTTGGGTGTTATTACTTCCGGATCCTGATGAAGCTTATTTCCATATTTGGGCGGAAGCAAGAGATAAAACAACCGCAAAAGGTTTTATAGATATTTATACCGATAAATTAACCGAATGGCAAAAGTAGTTTGAAATAATAGAAAAACGTCAGCTTAAAGCTTAGAGCTAAAAGTTTTAAATTTAGTATTTAGTAAATATAAAAAATTTATTTCAGAAATTTTTACCGAAAAACTATAAGCTATAAACTATAAGCTATAAACTAATTTAAGAGGTAATAAAAAATGATTAAATTCGGAACATCCGGCTGGAGAGGAATTATAGCGGACGATTTTACTTTTGATAATGTAAAAATCGTTACACAGGCAATAGCAAACTATCTTATAAACGATGATAAAGAATATAAAAAAGATAAAGCCGTTATAATCGGTTATGATACAAGATTTTTATCCGATAAATATGCAAATATTTCTGCAGAAGTTTTAGCAGGAAACAAAATAAAAGTTTTGTTGTGTAAAAGGAATACTCCTACACCTGTTATAGCTTATGATATAGTTAAAAATAAACTTGCAGGCGGTATCAATTTTACGGCAAGTCATAATCCTCCTGAATATAACGGAATAAAATTTTCTCCTTCTTGGGGTGGACCGGCATTACCGGAAACGACACAAAAAATAGAAAAATATTGTGCACAAATAAAAATCGGTGATGTGAAAACAACAAGTTTGGATGAAGGTTTAAAATCCGGAATAATAAAATATTACGATCCGAGACCTGCATATTTAAAAAGAATAAAAGAGTTGGTTAATTTTAAGTTGTTAAAAAAATCAAACTTAAAAGTTGTTGCCGATATCTTACATGGAACAGGTGACGACTATTTGGATACATTGTTGGAATCTGCAGGTATGAGATTAAAAGTGTTAAACAAAAAAAGAGATCCTTTGTTCGATGGGCATTCTCCTGAACCTTGTGAAGCAAACTTAAAAGAATTAAAATCCATAATCAAAAAAGAATCATATAAAATCGGCCTTTCCGTAGACGGTGATGCAGACAGATTCGGTATAGTAGATTCCGACGGAACATTTATTACACCTAACCAAGTTATTCCTATATTGCTTTATCATTTAAACAAAACAAGAGGTTGGAAAGGTGTTGTTGTAAGAAGTGTTATGACAAGCCATATGATAGATAAACTTGCTGCAAAGTTAGGTATAGAAGTAGCAGAAACTCCCGTAGGTTTCAAATATATAGGAGATATTTTAACACAAAGGCCTAAAGATTTTATTATCGGCGGTGAAGAATCAGGCGGACTTACTATAAGAGGGCACGTTCCTGAAAAAGACGGAATAATAGCATGTTTGCTTATGGCAGAGGCTGTTGCTATGAACAAAAAATCGTTAGGTGCAATATTAAAAGATATTGTAAAACTTACCGGTCCTGTAGTTACGGCAAGAGAAAATTTCAGACTTCCTAAAGAAGCAATGGAAAAATTCAGACAAACGTTACAGAAAAAAGCTCCTGAAAAAATTGCGGGAATGAAAATACAAAAAGTTGTTACACTTGACGGTTATAAATTTATAATAGATGATGATACTTGGATAGGTTTTAGATTGTCGGGAACGGAACCTATTGTAAGATTATATGCGGAAAGTACAACAGCTGCTAAATTGAAAAAACTTGTAACTGCCGGAGAAAAATTTATAAATGGCAAATAGAAAAAAATTACAATCTTTAAAAAATGATAATTCTAAAAAAGAAAAAAAAGGTATTATAAAAAAATCTTTTATTTCCGGATTGTTGGTCCTTCTTCCGGTATGGTTAACTATATTTATAATTCTTATACTATTTAAGTGGATTAGTAATTTATCCATGCCAATACTTGCACCGTTCTTAAATTTATTTACTTCAGATTCGCAATGGGTGGAAGTGTTAGCTAAAATAGCAAGTTTTTTCTTAACATTAATAATAATATTTTTTGTGGGATTCTTTACTAATATATGGTTTGGCAAAAAACTTTATAACTTCTTTGAAAATTTGTTTGTAAAAATACCATTAATAGGCAATATATATTCCGCATTAAAAAAATTATTTTCATTTTTTGCTACAACGGAAGAAACTGCACAAAACTTTCAAAAGGTTGTTTTTGTACCTTTTCCTACAAAAGATTCTTATTGTGTAGCATTTTCTACCGGTGAAAAAATAATTAACGGACAAAAATATATTTCTACTTTTATGCCTTCTACACCTAACCCGACAACGGGTTTTTTAATGTTGGTAAAAGAGGAGGATGTTATTGAAAGTGAATATACCGTAGAAGAAGCAATACAGTTCATAATGTCTGCAGGTATCGTTCAGCCCGATTTAGAACCCGAACAGAAAAAATTAGGAGAAAAAAATGACTCAATATAAAGCCCCTAGAGGAACACACGATATATATGGTCAGATGGCTTTAGCTTTGGAAGAATTGGATAAAATATCAAGGAATGTTTTCAGAAAACACAACTTTAAGGAAATCAAAACACCTATGTTTGAAGATGTTGCTTTATTTACCAGATCTATAGGTGAAGCGACTGATATTGTTGAAAAAGAAATGTATGTCTTTGAAGACAGGAAGGGAAGAAAACTTGCTTTAAGGCCGGAAGGTACGGCATCGTTAGTTAGAGCATATATTGAGCACAGACTTGATATGGAAGAACCTGTTGGAAAATTCTTTTATTGCGGAGATATGTTCAGATATGAAAGACCGCAAGCCGGAAGATACAGAGAATTTTTGCAAATGGGAGCTGAATATTTAGGAAATTCTAATCCTAATGCCGATGTTGAAATAATACTTCTTGCAAAAGAAATTTTGTCCACATTAAACATAAACGATGTTGTTATACATATTAATTCGTTGGGTTGTGCAAATTGCAGACCTGTATTCAGACAAAAACTTGTAGATTATTTTTCTTCTATACAAGATTTGTGCGAAGATTGTAAAAGAAGATTAGAGAAAAATCCGTTAAGATTGTTAGACTGTAAAATAGATTCACAAAAGTTTCAAAATGTTCCTACAATGCAGGAATGTTTATGCGATGATTGTAAAAATCATTTTGAGCAGGTTCAAGCATTACTGAAATCTGTCGGATGCGAATATGTAGTTGATGATAAACTTGTAAGAGGCCTTGATTATTATACAAGAACGGTATTTGAAGTAAGGTCAAATGCTGTAGGTTCACAGGACGCAATTTGTGCAGGTGGCAGATACGACAATTTGGTAAAAGAATTAGGTGGTCAACAGATACCCAGTGTGGGTTTTGCATTAGGTTCGGAAAGAGTTTTATTGGCAGCACAAAATACAGGCTTTTTTGATAAGTTACCGAAAAATGAGCTTGTATTTATAGCTCTTGCAGATAATGAGCTTTTTAATGAAGCATTTAAGTTTGCAAACAATTTAATTATAAATAAAGATAATATAAGACAAAAATTTAATTTTGGTGACAATATTGTTGTTGAAGGGCCTTTTCTAAATAAAAGTTTAAAATCTCAATTTAAACTGGCTGATAAACTTGGGGCATACAAAACCGTTTTGTTTGGTAAAACGGAGTTTGAAAATGGAAAGATTATTTTAAAAGATATGAAAACCCAACAACAGGAAGAAGTTACATTAAAATAGATTATAAGTTTATAAGGTTATAGGTTAAAAAAACAAAAAATAACTCATACCGCAATAACCTTATAACCAAATAATCAAATAAAAATTGCCTTGACAATTTTTCTAAACTCCTTGTTGCCTTTGTCGTTTGTCGTTAAACTATAAACTGTAAGTAAAAATCGCCTTGCGATTTTTATTGCCTTGCAATTTTTATTTAAAAAGTATATAATTATAAAAAATAAATCTTAAATTAAAAATCCGAACAATAATAATAGTTAAATTAAAAGTACCAAAATAAAAAATCTTTTTATATGCAAATCAAAACAAACAAATCAAATAAAATAAACAAGTTAGTATTTATGTAGTTAGGAGGACTTAATGTCTGATAAAGATTTAACTGTGTTGTCTAAAAAGACAATGGTAGAGCTTACTAAGATTGCAAAAGAAATGAAAGTTGAAACGATTACGGGTTTAAGGAAACAAGAACTTATTGCAAAAATTCTTGAAGCTCAAATGAAAGAACAGGGACAGGCTTACGATGAAGGTGTCTTGGAAATTAAACACGATGGTTTTGGTTTTTTAAGATCAACCGATTATAATTATTTATCAGGTCCTGACGATATTTATATTGCACCGCCGCAAATTAAAAAATTTGCTTTAAGAAAAGGTGATACAGTTGGCGGATATGTAAGACCTCCTCAAAATCATGAAAAATATTTTGCATTATTAAAGGTTACTCAAATTAATGGTGAAACAAATTTAGATAATATCAGAGAAAGACCTTTATTTGATAATTTAACTCCTTTATATCCTAACGAAAAACTTGTTTTGGAAACTAAAACAAACGAAATTTCTACAAGAATAATAGATATGTTTATACCTATAGGTAAAGGACAAAGAGTGTTATTAAACGCACCTCCGAGAACAGGTAAAACGGTATTGTTACAAAAAATAGCTAATGCTATTACAACAAACAATCCGGAAATAATTTTAATGGTGTTACTTATAGATGAAAGACCGGAAGAAGTTACCGATATGCAAAGATCCGTTAAAGGTGAAGTTATATCTTCCACATTTGATGAACCTGCAGACAGACACATTCAGGTTGCAGAAATGGTACTTGAAAAAGCAAAAAGAATGGTGGAACACGGTAAAGATGTTGTTATTTTGTTGGATTCCATTACAAGACTTGCAAGAGCCTATAATGCTGTTATCCCGTCAAGCGGAAGAGTTCTTTCCGGTGGTCTTGATTCAAATGCACTTCAAAGGCCGAAAAGATTTTTCGGTGCTGCAAGAAACATTGAGGAAGGCGGCAGTTTAACTATAATTGCAACCGCTTTAATAGATACCGGCAGCAGAATGGATGATGTTATATTTGAAGAGTTTAAAGGAACAGGTAACTGCGAAGTTTATTTGGATAGAAAACTTGCGGACAGAAGAATATATCCCGCAATAGACCTTTTAAGATCCGGTACAAGAAAAGAAGAAATGTTAATCAGTGAAGATGAAAAAAACAAGATGTGGATAATGAGAAGTCTTTTCAGTAATATGAATCCTATAGAAGTTATGGAAGAACTTACAAAAAGAATGAAAGCTTCAAAATCTAATAAAGATTTCTTCAAACAGATGGAACTGGCAGGTAAAGAATAAGAGTTATAGTAATTTTATATAAATTAAACAGGAACCAAAAATAGATGTTATTTTTGGTTCCTTTGTTTTTTATATATATTTATTATATAATATAAAAGATATAATTATTTATATATAATGGGGGTATTTATGAATGACGATATAAAAGATATTGCAATGAGAATAAGAGATTTAAGAGATATAGCTAACATTTCACAAGAAAGTTTAGCTAAAGCATTAAATATTGATGTTGAAACTTATGAACAATATGAGTCCGGTCAAACAGATATTCCTATAGGAATTATAAAGAAAATTGCAGAAAAATTTAAAGTTGAATTCATAACTCTTATTACGGGGCAGGAACCTCATTTGAACAGATATAGTGTCGTGAGAAAAGGTAAAGGAGTGGCGGTAGAAAGAAGAAAAGAATACGATTATCAAGATATAGCTTACGGATTTACCAACAAAAAAGCTCAAATATTTTTGGTAACTGCAAAAGACAGAACAAACGAAAAAGATCTTAAACCTTATTCACATGACGGGCACGAATTTGATTATGTTTTGGAAGGAACATTAAAAGTGTATTTGGATGGCAAATCTATAGTTTTAGAAGAAGGAGACTGCATATATTTTGATTCCAATTGTAAACATTATATGACGGCAGTCGGTGGTAAAACAACAAAGTTTATAGCAATAGTTTTTTAGAATAATAGAGGATTAGATAAAATGATATTAGATAAATATGCAAGACGAGATTTTAAATCTTATGAAGATTTTTTTGAGAATTTTAAAATAAATGTACCGGAAAATTTTAATTTCGGTTTTGATGTAGTTGATGCAACTGCAGATGAAGAACCTAACAAAAAAGCTTTAGTTTGGTGCAACGAACATGGTGAAAACAGAACTTTTACTTTTTTGGATATGAAAAAAGAAACAAACAAAGCCGTAAACTTTTTTAAATCTTTAGGAATTAAAAAAGGCGATTTTGTTATGCTTATATTAAAAAGAAGGTTTGAGTATTGGATAAGTTTGGTTGCATTACATAAATTAGGTGCGGTAGCAATTCCTGCAACTCATTTGTTAAAAGAAAAAGATATTTCTTACAGAGTAAATGCTGCAGATGTTAAAATGATAATTGCAGTAGATTTTTCAGATTTGTTACAAAGAATAGATAACTGTCAAAAAGATTGTCCTACACTAAAACATAAAGTTGTTGTAGCCGGTAAAAGAGACGGTTGGTATACTTTTACCGATGAAGTTGCAAAACAATCCGATGTTTTTGAAAGACCTACCGGAGCTGAAGCAACACATAATGATGATAAAATGTTGATATATTTTACATCCGGAACAACGAGTTTACCTAAAATGGCAGTACACGATTTTACTTATCCGTTAGGACATATTTTAACGGCAAAATTTTGGCAAAACGTTGAAGAAAACGGTTGTCATTTAACACTTGCAGATACCGGTTGGGCAAAAGCAGCTTGGGGAAAAATTTACGGTCAGTGGATTTCAGGATGTGCCGTATTTGTTTATGATTTTGATAAATTTCATCCTACAGATGTTTTAGATATTATATCAAAGCATAATATTACATCTTTTTGTGGTCCTGCAACCGTTTACAGATTTTTAATTAAAGAAGATTTATCAAAGTATGATTTTTCAAAGTTAAAATATTGTTGTGTAGCAGGAGAAGCTTTAAATCCCGAAGTGTTCAATCAGTGGGAAAAACTTACCGGTCATAAAATTATGGAAGGCTTTGGTCAAAGTGAAGGCCCTATTTTGGTAGGAAACTTTGTTTGGATAAAACCTAAACCGGGCTCTATGGGAAAACCATCACCTACATTCAATATAGACATTGTTGATGATGACGGAAACCCTTGTGAAGATGGTAAAGAAGGAAATCTTATAGTAAGAATGCCGGATGGCAAAAAACCTACAGGACTTTTCTGTGGTTATTATAAGAGTCCGGATAAAACCAAAGAAGTATGGCACGATAATATGTATTTTACCGGTGACGTTGTATATAAAGATGAAGACGGTTATTTCTGGTTTGTAGGAAGAGCCGATGATGTTATAAAAAGTTCAGGATATAGAATCGGGCCTTTTGAAGTTGAAAGTGCTTTGATGGAACATCCTGCAGTTTTGGAATGTGCAATAACTGCAGTTCCTGATCCTGTCAGAGGGCAGGTTGTTAAAGCAACGATTGTTTTAGCAAAAGGTTATCATCCCAGTGATTCTTTGGTTGTAGAATTACAAAACCATGTAAAAAATGTTACTGCTCCTTATAAGTATCCGAGAGTAGTTGAATTTGTTGATGAGTTACCTAAAACGATTAGCGGTAAAATAAGAAAAGTTGCTATAAGAGAAGCAGATAAAATAAAACACAGCAAATAGTGGTTAAAAATGAATAATTTAAGTATAGATTTTTTAGGTATAAAAATGAAAAGTCCGTTGCTTACGGCATCGGGAACTTTCGGTTATGGTAACGAGTTGGTAGATTTAATTGATATTACAAAAATCGGTGCCATAATTACAAAAACTATAACTTTGGAAGAAAGGTTAGGAAACCCGCAACCGAGAATTGCAGAAGTTGCAAGCGGTATGCTTAACACTATCGGTCTTCAAAATATCGGTGTAAAAAAGTTTATAGAAACAAAATTAGATGATATATTAAAATTAAAAGTTCCTGTAATAGTAAGTGTTGCAGGTGCTTGTGTAAGCGATTATGCAAGAACTGTTATGGAACTTAACCGTTATTCTAAAATATCGGCAATAGAGTTAAACCTTTCTTGCCCTAACTTAAAGAAAACAATTATATCTCAAGATGTTGAATTGTTAAGTAACATAATAAAAAGTGTAAAGCATATATCAAAATTTCCTGTAATTGCTAAATTGTCACCGCAAGTACAAGATATTGCAGCGCTTTCTCTTACTGCACAAAATTGCGGCGCGGATGCCGTAACATTAACAAATACTTTTCCTGCAATGGCAATAGATATAAACACATTCAAGCCGAAACTTTCTACAGTTAAAGGGGGAATGTCCGGTCCATGTGTAAAACCTATGGCATTAAGATGTGTATTTGATGCATATCAAAAGGTTTCCATACCTATAATAGGTTGTGGCGGAATAACAAACAGTGACGATGTTATAGAGTTTATGCTTGCAGGTGCAAGTTGTGTAAGTATAGGAACACAAGTTTTGGTAGAACCTAAAGTGTTTGAAAATACATATAGCGGTCTTGAAAAATATCTGAAAGATAAGAAGATAAAAAATATTAAAGAATTGCAAGGTAAGGTTAAACTATGAACAAAACAATATTAGCATTAGATGTTTTTGATTTTAATAAAGCCGAAAAATTAGTTAAAGATTTAAGCCCGTATATAGATGTTTTTAAAGTAGGTCCTATACTTTTTTTACAGTCCGGTAAAGAAATAATAAAGATGATAAACGATAACGGAAAAAAAGTATTTTTAGATTTAAAGTTTCACGATATTCCGGCAACCGTTCAAAGAGCGGT
>JAFXOB010000234.1 GCA_017529005.1 Elusimicrobiota bacterium | reverse complement strand
CTTTTATGCAGATATTTCTTCAAAAGAAATGAGATTTGATGTTGTTATGAGCTTTGAAATTGACCCCAAAGAAGGTTTGGCAACTATAAATAAAGAAGTTACAAAACTTTATCCGGATTATAAAATAAAAAAACGGGAAGAAACTTCTTCCCGTTTTTTACATTCATTATACATTGTTTTTTCTATTCTATATTATATACCCCAACCAAGCCATTTAGCCATTCTATAATTTTATTTTTAACTTGTTTATCATATTTAGAATCCATATTATTGAAAGATTCACCTTTTAAAATATTTGCGTTTTTAGCTTTTGCTTTAAAATCTTCGAAGTAAGTTCCGTAATTACTTCCCTGTGTTGAAAAAGGAACTACATTTTTATTTTTGAAATCAAACTCTTTCAAAAATTCAAGAACAACCGGTGCAGCGGTGTACCACCAAATAGGAGATCCGACAAAAATAGTATCATATTCATTGGCATTAGGAAAATCGTTTATAATTTCAGGATAGTTTCCGGATGAAATTTGTTTTTTAGATGTTATATATAATGATGGTCCTTGTTTTATTTCTTCTTTAGGTTTTATTTCATAAACATCTGCATTTATTAAAGATTGTATTTGTAATGCAATATCTTTTGTTCTACCTGTTAAAGAATAATAAATTACAAGTGTTTTTCCTAAATTTGCTGTTAATGTAGCGGTATTTGAATATTTTGCCATTTCGTTTTTGTTCCTGTTTGAAACTTTGTATAAGTGTATTAAAGAACCGATTCCTATAATTAGTACAATAACTAAAACAGTGTATAAAAAATATTTCATAATACATCTCCTTAAATTTTTTTAGATTATATCATATTTTTTTGTAAACAAATTTTGTAAAATATCAAAAATAAATATTTGCAGGAGAAATACAATGAAAGTTTTACTTATTAACGGAAGTTCAAATAAAAACGGATGTACATTCAGAGCATTAACGGAAATAGTAACTGTTTTAAATAAAGAAAATATAAATACGGAAATTATTCAATTGGGAGCAGAACCGATAAGAGATTGTATAGGTTGCCATGGCTGTGCAAAAAATGGAAACAAATGTGTTTTTAATAACGATATAGTTAATGAAATTATTGAAAAAGCTAAAACTTCTGATGGATTTATTTTCGGTTCACCTGTTTATTATGCACATCCTTCAGGACGACTTTTATCTGTGTTAGACAGAGTTTTTTATGCCGGTGGTAAATTTTTGGCATATAAACCGGGTGCAGCGATTGTATCTGCAAGAAGAGCCGGAACTACAGCTTCAATAGATGTAATAAACAAATATTTTACTATAAATAAAATGCCGGTAGTCTCTTCAATGTATTGGAATATGGTTCATGGTTCAAAAGCGGAAGATGTTGAAAAAGATTTGGAAGGACTTCAAACGATGAGAATTATATCTCAAAATATGGTTTGGTTATTAAAAGCGGTAAAACAAAATCCTGTTCCTGTATGTGAAGATAAAATAAAAACAAATTTTGTTAAATAAATCTCTTGACATTAGAGTAACTCTAAAGTGTAAAATTATTAGAAATATTATTTAAAGAAGGTATATTTCTATGAAAAAATCAAAAAACAGAGAAACTTTAGACAAAACTCCTAAATACACTGTAAAAGACGTTGCTCAAATGATGAAAATATCTGCTCATACCATTAGATATTATGATAATGAAGGTCTTATTCCTTTTGTTTCAAGAACACAAAGTAATATAAGAAAATTTTCCGATTACGATTTGTCTTGGCTTAAAACGGTCCATTGTTTAAGAGCTACGGATTTATCTATAAATGATATTAAAACTTATATAAATTTGTGTTTAAAAGGTGATAAAACGATATCACAAAGGGCTAAAATTATTTTTGATCAAGAAAAAAAATTACAAGAACAATTAAAAGAGTTACAAGAGTATATGAAAGTTTTACAG
>JAFXOB010000233.1 GCA_017529005.1 Elusimicrobiota bacterium | reverse complement strand
TGATGTATAGAAACCTGTACATTCCAAAACAACATCAACACCTAATTTTCCCCAAGGTAATTCATTTGCTTTAGGAATTGCATAGATTGTAATTTCTTTTCCGTCAACAGTTATTGAACCGAATTCTTTAACTGTTTTTCCATCTTCAGCCAATACAGCTTCTTTATAAGATACTGTGTGTTTTGCTTCTTCACCGAATTTTCCGCAATATCCGCCTTGTGCTGAATCATACTTCAACAAATGAGCCAACATCTTAGGACTTGTCAAATCGTTGATAGCAACAACTTCATAACCTTTTGCACCAAACATTTGTCTGAATGCTAATCTTCCGATTCTTCCGAATCCGTTAATTGCAACTTTAACTGCCATTTTACTTGCCTCCAATTAATTATTAAAATAAGTTTTGCTTATTTTTTATTTAAAATACAAAAGAGATATTATAAAAATATAATTTTATTGTCAAACCCATATTAGCTTATAGCTTAAAGCTTATTAAAAAATCTTTCAGATTCTTTGCTTATAGTTTACAGCTTAAAGCTTACAAACTTATTTTACTTCAACTTCAAATATGCCACTGTGTTTTTCTATATTTTCTATAGTTAAATAGTTATCCGTAAGGGCTTTGTTTCCCCTTAAAGAAACTGCCTTTCTTACAGTACCTGCAAACTTATTAAAATAGGATTGTTCCAATTCTTTACTTAAATTTAAAAGTTTGTCCGTTCTTATTTTAGATTGTCCGTTTTTATAAACTTGTTTTAACAAATATGCTTTTGTGCCTTGTCTCGGTGAAAAAGGAAACACATGTAACCTTGCAAATTCGTTATCTTTTAAAAATTTGTATGTTATATCAAAATCTTCATCTGTTTCTGTAGGAAAACCGCATATAACATCGGTTGTTATGGATATATCCGGAAAATTTTGTTTAAGCAAAATCATTTTATCCAAGAAATCTTTAGACAAATATTTCCTGTTCATATCTTTTAACACTTTATCCGAAGCAGATTGTAACGGAATATGTAAATGATGACAAAATCTTTCTTTTTCTTCTTTCATTATATTTATAAGGTCATCGGTTATTTCGTTTACTTCTATTGAAGATAATCTTATTCTAAACGGTTTATTTATATTTGTGTATATTTGCGATAATAAATATGAAATACCTTTGTCATATTTACCTATATGGATACCTGTTAATACAATTTCACTGTAACCTGTATTTGTAAGATTATTTATTTCTTCGATTATTTTGTCTACCGGTTTAGACCACATTATGTTTCTTGCATAAGGAACTATACAATAAGAACAAAAACTGTTACAACCGTCTTGTATTTTTATAAAAGCTCTTGAATGGTTATCAAAATTTTTTATTTCTTGTTCCGTATCTTTTAAGATTTCCTCTTTCATTAATATTTCAATAAAAGGAAACTTTTGTAATATTTTATCTTTTGAAACTTTGGCAAAACATCCTGTTAATATAATTCTTGCTTCTTCGTTTTTGGCATGAAACTTTTTTATTATCTGTTCACATTGTTTATCTGCATGAGCAGTGACCGAACAAGAGTTTATAATAATAACATCTGCTTGTTCAAAATTGTCTACATATACGAAATCTTTCAAACAATATTTTTCTCGTATTATTTGACTTTCGTACTGGTTAATCTTACAGCCAAAAGTATATATAAATAAATTTTTCATAAAATTAAATTGCCGTTGCAATGCTTGATGCAACTATTGCAGCCGTTTCAACTCTTAAAATATTTTTACCTAAAGTGACGGTTTTAAAACCTTTTTTTATTGCAATATCTATTTCGGTTTTATCAAAACCGCCTTCAGGCCCTATAAAGATATTTATATTTTTTATATCTTTATTTTCGTTTAATATACTTAAAATATTTTTTTCTTCTTCACTTTCCCAAGGCAATATATTTAATGTATCTTTTTGAGCAAACAATTTTTCTACTGCTTCAATAAAACTTATCGGCTTTTCTATCGGCATAATATCTGCTCTCCAACTTTGAGAACTTGCAGATATAGATATTTTTTTATATCTTTCAAGTTTATTTTCCGACAATTCTTTTACTACACTTCTTACATATATTACAGGAACTATTTTCGATACACCTGTTTCGGAAGCTTTTTCTATAAGCCAATCAAATCGTTCACCTTTAGGAATTGCGGTATACAATGAAATTTTTTTGTCAGGCAAAACAAGCGTTTTAGAAGATAATATTGTTCCTTTCATACTTTTTTTGTCTATATTATCTATTCTTGCTTTATATGAATTACCTAATCCGTCGAATATATTTATTTCATCACCTACACAAAATCTTCGAACATTCGATAAATAATGAAACTGTTCGTTTTCTATTATAAAAATTTTATTTTGTATATCTTTTGGATTAACATAAAAATGTGGCATGGTAATATCCGATACTATTTGTGAACTTCAACTTCCAAAGAAATATCCAATGACGGTGCAGAATGAGTAATCATTCCTATAGATATTCTTTCAATTCCGAGCTTTGCATAATTTTTTATTGTTTTAAAATTAACACCACCGGAAATTTCTATTAACGGCTTATATGTTGATGTGGAACTTGATCTTATAAGTTTTACCATCTTTACCAAATCTTTTTGTTTCATATTATCAAGCATTATGATATCGGCTTTTGCAGCTATAGCATTTTTTACATGTTGTTCGTGTTCACATTCTATAAGAACTTTTAATTTTTTATATTTTTTTCTTATTTCTTTAACTTTTAAAGTTAAATCGTCTATTAAAGCCAAATGGTTATCTTTTATTAAAACCATATCGGACAAATTCATTCTATGGTTTTTCCCGCCACCGCATCTAACGGCATATTTTGATACGTTTCTAAAGCCGGGAAGAGTTTTCCTTGTATCAAATATTCCTGCTCTAGAACCTTTTATAATTTTAACGAATTGGTTTGTTGTTGTTGCTATACCGGAAAGTTTCTGAATAAAATTTAAAGCTGTTCTTTCACCTGCAAGTAACGGAGCTGCAGGACCTTTAACCGTCAATATAACATCACCTTTTTTACTGTTTGAGCATCTTTTTTAAATACTTTAAATTTGAATTTTTTACTTAATCTTAAAAGTACATGTTTAAATGCATCTACTCCGCACAAAATACCGTCACCTTTTGCTATTAAAACAGCAGAAGCATTTTTACCTTCCAAATTTAAACTTTTAGAGGTAACATCATTATATGCACAATCTTCTTTAAGTGCTAAAGAAACTATTTCGTCAATATCCTTTATAATGTTCATAATTTTTTATTTTATAAAAAATAAAGTTTATTTACAATCAACGGAACGTAGTAAGTGAGCCTTTATCTATTTTATAAATAATATCACATTTTTCTATTGTCGTTAATCTATGTGCTATTACCAACATTGTAATTTTTCCATACAAATGTTCTATTGCCTGCATAACGGCTTTTTCCGTTTCATTATCTAAAGCAGATGTTGCTTCATCCAAAACTAAAAGCTCCGGCTTTTTATATAAAGCTCTTGCTATACCGATTCTTTGTCTTTGACCACCTGATAATCTTATACCTCTTTCTCCCACTATAGTTTCTAAACCATTGGGCAAAGAATCAATAAAATCTTTTAATTGTGCCTGTTCTATAACCATATTTAATTGTTCTTCATCAACATTTTCATCATCATAAAACAAAATATTATTTTTTATAGTATCATCGGTTAAATATATAATTTGAGGAACATACCCGATTTTGGAAAACCAAGCTTTTTTGTTTTTATGAACATTCATTCCGTCTATTGTTATAGAACCTTCGGTTGGATTAAGCAAACCTAAAATAACATCCACTATAGTTGTTTTCCCCGCTCCGGTGACTCCAACAAAACCGATAGAAGTGCCTTTTTTTATATTAAAAGAAATATTTTTGAAAATATATTTTTCAGTATTCGGATATTTATAAGAAATATTATTAATACAAATATCTTTTTCCATATTTAAAGTTCTATTTTCTTCAGGTTCCAAATAATTTACAACTCTTGTATTTTTTAAATCTCTATATACAACATTTAACGAAGGAGTATAATACATTAAAGCACTAAGTGCTATTTGCATTCTATTCATTGAAGGCATTAATCTAAAAGCCGCCATAGCAAAGACTGCCATTTGAATTATTATTGTTGAAGCATCTATCCCTTTATACAATAAAAACATTATAACGGAAAGAATTACCGATACAACAAAAGATTCTATTAACAATTTTGGGAATTGTTCTAAAAAATGAAAATATTTCTGAGCAGATGTATATTTTACCGAACTATCATAATATTTATTTATAAAAAATTGTTCCTTTTGCAAAACTTTAATATCTTTAATTGCACCTAAAGATTGTTGTATCCACTTTATCATACCGCCATAATATTTCTGATTATTTTTGGCAAATATTTTTAATTTAGGTTTTAAACCTTTAAATATTCCTATAAATATACATATAAATAAAATTACTAAAACTGTAGTAACAATCTTATTTATATAAAAAAGAAAACCAATTACTAAAATCACAACTATAAATTCCGTTAAAAGAAAAAACATATTTGTTAAAAAAGTTGAACAATGAGTTG
>JAFXOB010000232.1 GCA_017529005.1 Elusimicrobiota bacterium | reverse complement strand
CCCGGGAATAACAGTTTTTCTAAACTTAACTTTATCTATTCCCATAAAGTAAGCCAAACAATTTCTTAATGTCGGTCTTGACAAAAACATAACACAAGATGTTTGAGCCATAGCTTCAACAATTAAAACACCGGGCATTATAGGTTGCCCCGGAAAATGTCCTTGAAAAAACGGTTCATTCCCGCTAACACATTTATATCCCGTTGCTTTTTTATCTCCGTCGCCAATCAATTTAACTCTATCTATCATAAGAATAGGATATCTGTGTGGAATTATTTTTTGTATTTCGGCACTGTTGAAAACTGTTATTTTTTCTTCATTTTCAACAATTTGTTGTCCTTCTTTTTTTTCTGCTTCCACTTTTGGTTCTCCTTTATCTATAACAGCTTTAGAAATAAATTCTTTTATAAAGCTGACATTACTTTTATGTCCGGGTTTTTCCGCAACCAATTTTGCTTTTATAGGTTTACCCGCCAACGAAATATCACCTATTAAATCCAATATTTTATGTCTGACAAATTCATTTTCAAATCTTAAAGGCTCTTTATTATATATGCCGCTGGGACCTATAACAATTGCATTATCCAAACTTCCGCCTTTTGCAAGACCGTTTGATTGCAATGCTTCTATTTCATAATCAAAACAAAATGTTCTTGCGGGAGCAATGTCGTTAAGAAAAGTCTCTTTTGTTATTTCCAATGATGCCTGTTGATGAGATAAAAAAGGATGATCATAACCTATCGTACAATCTATTTCCAATTTATCACTGGGATAAGCAGTTATTTTGGTACTTCCTGCTGTAAAAGTAACAGGTTCTTTTATAGTATAAAATTCTTTATCAGCATCTAATTCTTTTATACCTGATTCAATAATTTTTTGTGCAATAATTTTTGCACTTCCATCCATAATAGGCGGTTCATTGTTATTTATTTCTATTATTAAATTATCTACTCCCAATGCAAAACATGTAGATAATATATGTTCTATCGTATGAATTTGAACATCACCGGATTGAATGGTTGTACCCCTTATGGCAACACCCGTAGATAAACTGTTCCAATCAGCTTTAATATCCGGTTTATTAGGTAAATCTATTCTAACAAAATGTATTCCCGTATTTTTTTCTGCCGGTTTAAACAGCATTTGACTTTTATTTCCGGTATGTAAGCCGACACCTTCAATACTAAATTCTTTTTCAATTGTAGTTTGTTTTGCCATAATTAATCCTCTATATTTAACTTTTTTAATATTTTTTTAATATTTTCAAACATATCGGGTAATTTTTTTATTAAAGCAAGGGTCTTTAAATGTTCTTTAATAGGTTGCAGAGGAAAACCTGAAACAATTTGATTTTCTTTTATATTTCCGCTTATACCGCTTTTTGCACCAACCATAACATTATCACCGATATTTATATGCCCGACAATACCAACCTGACCGCCGAGAGTTACTCTGTTACCAACTTTAGTTGAACCGGCAATACCAACCTGAGATACTATTATTGTATTTTCTCCTACTTGAACGTTATGTGCTATCATTACCAAATTATCTATTTTTGTATTATTTCCTATAGATGTTTTTCCTATTGCGGCTCTGTCAATTGTTGTGTTAGAACCTATCTCTACATTATTCCCGATTTCAACATGTCCTATTTGCGGAATTTTTTCACCCGAAGCTGCAAAACCAAACCCATCCCCGCCGATAACAACTCCGGGATGAATTATACAATTATCACCTATTATCGTTTTTTCTCTTATGGTAACATTAGGATATATTAAACAATTTTTACCGATAACAACATCACTGCCGACAAAAGTATTTGCCAATATTTTTGTGTTGTCGCCTATTACCGTATGATCTTCAATAACAACATTGTGTCCTATTGTTACATCTTTACCGAGAATAACGGTTTCTTCCAATGTTGCTTTAGGACTTACTCCCGGCTTTATTTTATCCAATCTTTGTTTATCTATTATTACTAACATTTTTGAAAAAGCAAGTTGGGGATCTTTCACTATTATAAGATTTTTATCTTTATATTCATCAACATTAATATCTTCACTAACAAAAATTGCACTTGCTTTTGTGTCTTTTAAAAAATGTGTATATTTTTTATTTCCCAAAAAAGATATATGTCCGACCATAGCATCCTGAATAGCACCGACACCGACAATTACACAGTTTTCCTGACCTATTAATTTGCCGTTTACAATACCTGCAATTTCTTTTAAAGTTAAATTCATTTTATCCTCTTATATTAAAAAACATTTCCTATTGTGAAATAGAATTGTTGTAAATCTTCCCCTCTTTTGTGATTTAATCCGTATCCCCAATCAAGTCTTAAAGGAAATACCGGTGTTGCAAATCTTATTCCGAAACCCACACCGGATTTTAAATAATAAGAATTTGTTTCATCATTATCGGTTCCAAAACAGAAATTTATATGATTTATATCTTTCCATGTTCCGCCGATATCATAGAAGAAGGCTCCTTGTAATATTGTTCTTTTATTTTCTTGAACTATAGGGAATTTATATTCAACATTTGCTACAGTCATAACTTTACCGCCGTTATAAGGGCCTACTTCCGTTCTGTATTTATAACCTCTTATTGTATCTGCTCCACCTACATAATATTTTTCATACAATGGAACATCCGAAGAAGGTCCATAACTTTCTATCCAACCGGCATTGATGTTTATAGACAATACAAACTTCCAAAATGTCGGGAAAAACCATGTCCCTCTAACAGAATTTCTAATATAATTAACATTACCGCCAAAAGGTCCACCGGCAACATTTATACCGTAAGAGTATCTTGCACCTCTTGATGCATCATAAATATAATCTCTCGTATCATAAACAATTTGTGCTCTAACACTTGATGTTCTGTCTATTGCCAAATCGGGATCATTCATAATTTCCTGTTCAAGTTCTTCATCATCTATATCAAAAATTCTAACATGTTCATAAGTATAACCGAACAACAATGAAATTTTATCATCTACTCTGGGGCTTATGGATACGGAACCGCCGACTCTTCCTTCTCTATAAGCATCACTTGTATTATGATAATCTCTTAATCTTTCTATATTATACAAAGACAATCCCAAACTCATAGCTTTTCCCAAGAACCATGGTTCTGTCCAATCAACTTCATAATTTTGTCTTCTTGCACCGAATTCCCATAACAAATTCAATTTTTGTGCTCTACCGAATAAATTCATGTGTTGCAATTGAATGGAACCTACGAATTTATCTACCGAAGAATAACCGGCACCGGCAGTTATCATACCGGGTTTTCCTTCCGTTATATTAAATGCCAAATTCATAATATCAGGTTGACCTGTAGGAGCAATATTTGGTTCTGCACCGTCAATAAAGCCTAAATTATAAATTTTTTCCATACTTCTTCTTACTTTACCAGATGAAAAAACATCTCCCGGTCTAAGCAATATTTCTCTTCTTATTGTATTATCTTTGGTATTTGTCAAACCGTCAATATAAATATCACCGACATAAACTATATTATTTTCTTGTATATTAAAGTCGACATTTACTACATTTTCTATTATTTTTTTTCTTTCATACTTTGCTATTTTATTTTCCAATTTAGTTTTTTTCTTCTGAAGTTTTTCTATTTGCTTCTTTGTCTTACTGTTTTCAATAATTTCATTACCGTTTATATCTATAGTCCCGTCCTCTTGTTTATTAATAACAATGCTGTCTTTTTTATCTTTTATTTGTTCATTAACAGCATCTAACTTTACTTGCACCTTTTCTTCTTTTTCATTTTGTCTTGCTAACTTTTCTTCCTGTTTTTCTATTTTTTTCTTTTCTTTTACAGCCATTTTTTCTTTTTCTTTTTCTGCTTTTGCCAATTTCTTTTCCAATTTTGCTTTTTTCTTTTCTAATTTCTTCACATCTTTTGCCGTAAGAAGGAAATCCGATCTGGTTTCTATTTTTTGATTTATTTCATCTATATCATCCTGAACCAATTGTTCTTTATATTTGTATTCAACAACTTTCTTTTCTCTTTTTTCTAATTCCTTGTGAGCTTTAGCTAACTTCTTTTCCAATTTTGCTTTTTTCTTTTCTAATTTCTTTATTTGTTTTTGATTAAGATCTTTATAATCTCTATATTCTATATCCTGCTCAACAACAGCTAATTTTTCTATTATGTCCTGCTCTTTACTGTTTTGATTTAATACTTCGTTTTCTCTGTTTCTTGTTTTATATTTTCTTCTTTCTAATTTCTTATTCAGTTTCTTAAGCTTTTTATCTGTCAATGTCCTGTTTACATTCGTATCTATCTGTTGATTAATATTATCTATATCATCTTGTATAAAAAGTTCTTTATCTGTCTTTTTATATATCATTTCTTTCTGCATCAAACTGTCATTACTCTTTGAAAAATCCGGTGCTATATAAGAATGTAAATATCCTTTATTGGAATAATCATCATAAACCTTATTTAATAAGTCTAAAATTTTATCCTGATTAAATATTTCATTTTTCTTTATTGTGGAATGTTTTAACAAGTCTTTTGAAGATATAACATAATTACCGTCGAAACCGATATCGCCCATTTTATATCTTGTTCCTTCGTTTATCCTTATTGTAATAAACATTTTTGTTCTTTCTTCATTATAAGTAATTTCAGGTTCATCAACGGAAACATCCATAAAACCATGATTCATATAAAATTTCTTTATGGATAAAACATCATTTTTTAATGTTTCTTCTTTGAAAACTTTCTTTCTTTTTGTCTTTGCTAATTTTTTTATTTTTTTATTCTTAAAACTTCTTACACCTTCAACAAATAAATCACCTACTAAAACTTTGTTGTTTTCCGTTATAAGAAAAGTAATGGTCATTATATTTGTGTCTTCATCAGTAGTAGGATAGACTTCCATTTGACAATCCGCATATCCTTTATCTTTATAAAGTGTAAGTATTTTCCTTTTTGATTCTTCCAATTCGATAAAATTATAAAAGTCTTTTTCTTTTAATGTAATTTCACCTTTTAATTTACTTGCAGAAAATTGTTTATTACCTTTAAAAACAATGTTTTTTATATAAGGTTTTTCCACTACTTTAAATTTAACTATCTTATTTTCTTTATCCACAGACAAAGATGCATCTTCAAAATATCCCAACCCCAAAATTGTTCTTAAATCTTCCCTTGCTATTGCTGCCGCATAAACTTTACCTTTTTTCAACTTAATTTCAGAACGAACCGTTTTGGGTTTCACATTTTGTAACCCGTCAAAAACAACATCTTTTATTCTGAAAATAGTATTATCTTCCGCAAACACAAACGGAACAAATATAAATGCAAACAATATTGAAAATAAAACTTTTTTTATCATAATAAAAATCCCGATTAAAATATAATTATATATTCTATTAATTTTATTAAAAAACAATTAAATAATCAACAATTTTTAACACTTAATTTTAAGTAAAAGACATAACTTATATATTAGACGAAACAGCAACAAATAAAGTTTCAATAAAAAAACAGGATAGCTGTTTTAACAACTATCCCGTTTTATTGTAATAAAAAACTATTAACTTAAATATTCTTTTAAAGATTTACATTTACTGGGGTGTCTTAACTTTCTTATAGCCTTTGCCTCTATTTGTCTTACTCTTTCTCTTGTAACACCAAACTTTTTACCTACTTCCTCAAGAGTTGAAGGATATCCTATTCCTATACCATATCTTAATCTTATTATTTCAGATTCTCTCGGTGTCAAAGTGTTCAAAACTTTTTCTAATTCCAATTGTAACCTGTATTGATATGTTTTGGTTACGGGATTAGGACTATTTTGATCTTCTATAAAATCTTCCAATTTAGAATCTTCTTCCTCTCCTACAGGTGTAGCAAGAGATACCGGCTCCTGCATCATCTTTAATATTTTTCTTACTCTGTCCGTAGACATTTTTAAAAATTTACTGTATTCTTCTATTAACGGTTCTCTTCCTTGTTCCTGCTGGAATTTCTTTTTTAACTTTGTTAATTTTGAAATCAATTCTTTCATATGAACAGGAATTCTTATGGTTCTTGCCTGATCAGCTATTGCTCTGTTAATTGACTGTCTTATCCACCATGTTGCATAAGTTGAAAATTTAAAGCCTCTTTTCCATTCAAACTTTTCAACGGCTTTTGATAATCCCAAATTTCCTTCTTGTATTAAATCCGACAACTCCAAGTTACTTATTCCCACATGTTTTTTTGCAATAGAAACAACCAATCTGAAATTTGCTTCTATTAATTTCATTTTATCTCTATGTATTAACTCTTCCAAATCTCTTATTTTTCTGTCTGTTTCTATTAATTCTTTAGGAGAAATAGAAATTCCTTCTTTAATATGTGTCTGTTTTGAAATTAAACTTTGAATATGTTCAATGCTTTCCGCCATATTTACGGCAACAAAGCCGCCTGACATTTTCTTAAAATTTGCAGCAGTTATTTTTCCGGAAACATATTGCTTATATAATGTTTGTAATTTAGAAAGAGGCATTTTATATTTTCTTTCCAATCTTTCCAATTCAGAACTTATCTCATTTAATTTATTGGCCGTTGTTTTTATTTTGTTTATAAGCCTTTTTATTTTATCCTGATTAAGATTAAGACCGACTATTAGAGAAATTATTTCTGCTCTTATTTCTTGTCTTTTAGTATCAATTTTTGCTTTTTCTTTTTGAGATAATCCTTTTTGTTTTGCTTTCAAATCAAGTTTTGCTATATTTTTTTCAAGTTGGCCTATTCTTTGAACAGTCTGTTTAACCTTTATTCTCATATTTCTAAGTTGGGTAGAGGATTTTCTTCCTCTGGGCATAAGTTCTTTTGGAGTCATTTCTTCCTGCTCTATCAATGTATCCCAACTTTTTATTTCTTTAATAATTAACGGCGATTCCAAAACTATATGTGTAAGTTTTTTTTCATTTTCTTTTACATTTTTTGCAAGTTCAACTTCAACATTTCTTTCAAGTAAAGGAACTTTTGCCATCTCGGTTAAATACATTCTTACGGGATTTATTTCTTCATCTTCATTACTTTTAACAATAATATCCGCCGTTTCAGGCATATTTTTTTCTTTCTTCGATGTCGTACTTGATGAAATCGAAACAGTAGAATTTTTATCCACTATTTTTATACCTAATTCAGCAAGTCTAATATAAAAGCTATCAAGTTTATCCGCACTTAAATCTTTTTCAGATAATTTTTCGTTTATCTGATCATAAGTAAGATACCCTTGCTTTTTACCAATTGATACTAAATCTTTAAATAATTCTTTTTTAGCCATTACTTTTCCCCGAACCCTTAATTTGAGTTGTTAACTGAATAAGTCTGTCTATTTTATTCTTATCAGACGGTATTTTACCTTCAGTCATCAACGAAACTTCTTTTACAAGCAACTTCCTTTCTTTGTTTAATTTTTCTAACTCTATATCTCTACACAATATGTTAAAAGTTTCATAGAGCTCTACAGAGTCTTCATCTTTGCCGTCTTCGGCTTTTATTTGTTCATTTTCAATTGCTATTTTAGAAAACCACTGTTCTTGTCTTTTATCATTTATTTTAGACAAAATCTGTGCTATGGAAATATTTCCGTTTTCTAACAGCATATTATATATAGTAATACAATTACTATCCGTAAAAAAATCTTTTTTTAATTTTTTTATATATTGTCTGTTATTAATATTTAATAAAAACTTTAATAATTTTTCTTCTAAAGATGTTTTTATTTTTATATCTTTTTTTTCAACAACATTTTCTTCTTTATACTTTGTTTTAAAAACAGTTCTTCTTTTGAATTCCTGCCAAATAACATCTTCATCTATATTCATTTTTTGTGCAATAAATTTAACATACTCTCTTTGCACAATTATATTTTTATTCTTTTCAACAAAACTCAATAATACGGACACTGCTTTTGCTTTATCTTGAGCAGTTTTAATTTTATTTCCGGATAAAGCACTGTCAAAAATAAATTCTATTGCTGTTTTCGAGTTTTTATTTATCAAAGCATAAAAACTGTCTTTACCTTTATCTAACAAATATTCATCCGGATCTACACCTTCAGGTAACGATGATGTCCTTACCGACATATTGTTTTCCGCACAAATTTCCAAAGCTCTGTATGTCGCGGTTCTTCCGGCATCATCAGGATCAAATAACAATGTTACATTATCTGCATACCTGTTTATAAGTTTTGCCTGTTGCGAAGTAAAAGCCGTTCCTAACGGAGCAACCGCACCGCATACACCATATTGTTGAGAAAGAACAACATCCATATACCCTTCAACTACAATTACAGACTTTTCTTTTCTTAATTCAGGTAAAGTTTGATAAAGCCCGTACAAATTAGACGACTTTGAATACACTATTGTTTCAGGTGTATTCAAATACTTTGCTTTGCTGTCAGCTAAAGTTCTTCCTCCAAATGCAACAACTCTGCCTTGTACATCCAATATCGGAAATACAAGTCTCTCTGACATATATTCAAAAATTTTTCCAAAATCAGTCTTTGTAAAAAGTCCTGATTTTAAAAGTATGTCATAAGCATAGCCCTTTTTTGTAGCAGATTCAAGTAGTTTACCTTTCGGAGCATAACCTATCATAAATTTTTTGATAGTATCGCCGGTAATACCTCTTTGTTTCACATAATCTCTTGCAAAAGAAGCAGAACCGGATTCCAAAAGGCATCTGTTATAAAACTTTGCAGTTCTTTCCAACAAATCAAATATTTTTGTTTTTTCGGAAACGGAATAATTATTATCACTAAAAGATTCTTGTATTGTTATTCCGTTTTTTTCTGCAAGTTTTTTTACACTCTCTATCCACGAAATATTTTCAATGAGCATTACAAACTTAAAAACATCACCTGCTGCACCGCACCCGAAACATCTGAAAATTCCTTTTTCGGGACTAACTATAAATGATGGTGTCTTTTCCGTATGAAAAGGACAACAACACTTGAAATTTCTTCCGGCTTTCTTTAAATCCGGCACATAGTCACTTATTACGGATACTATGTCGGAAGCTGTTCTTATTTGTTCTATTACTTGATCCGGTATAGACATTATCTTCTAAATCTTCTAAATCCTGAACATTCAATAAATTCCAATTGTCCGTATTTCTTTTCCAATCCGTCAAGCATCAAATTTACACCAAGGTTATCGGAAGAAATATGACCTGCTACTATGGCATTTATTTTATATTTTCCCAGCTCTTTATAATGTTTCTCGCTGAAATGCATACCTACTACAGTTCCTACACCCGCATTAGCAAGTTGTTCTATTATTTCTATCGGTCCTTCGGCTCCGCCGGTCATATCAACAAAAACTTTACCGCACTTTGAATCTTTGCTGCCGCACAATATTGAAGGGCCGTTCCCAAACGTTTTAGCATATTTATATTCGGGAATGTCTTTTAAAAAATTCATTATATCTTTTAAATATCTCGGTTTTAATTTATCTATATTACTTTGTAAATATTTTACTACATGGTTATCGGCAACAGTATGTGCCGTCATCATCGGTATATTTAAAAGTCTTGCGGCATCATAAACTCTTTGATGATTTGCTCCCGCAACACTTCTTCCCACTTCACTTAATCTCGAGTGTATAAGTTTTTCTGAAACATTTATAGGTACACCCTGCACTTCATTTATTTCTGCCTGCATACCTATAACCTGATAAAAAGTCGAAAAAGCTTTTCCTTTGGGATGATGTCCCAAAACAACATCTATTTTTTTACCGGACATTCTCAATTGATTGGCAATCAACAATTCCGGAGCCTCAATATCTATACCAACCATTATTGTTTTTATTTCTTCATCACCTGTTCCGAAAATTATTCTTGAGTCGGCATAAGGATTGGTCAACAAATCCGTATCAAAATCTTCTTTTCCCTGTTTATCTAAATTATTATATTTTTCATTTATTTCTTTTAGTTTTGTATTAACTTCATCTTTGCCGCGAGGATCATTTTCTATTCCTGCCTGTACAAAAAAATCGTACATCTGCTTTAATTTCATAACAAGCCTCCCTTTAACAAAAATGTAAACAAAGGGGACATTCCTTTTACCACCGAATATCCCCCTTTGTTTTAATAAAATTCAATAAACTTTCAACTATTGATTATCTTGACCAATTGTTGTCTTTCATCATTTTACGACGAATCTTTCTTTTAGCTTCAGCAAGTTTTTCTTTTTTTATAACACTTGGAGATTTATAAAATTCTCTTTTTTTGATCTCTTGCATTATTCCGTTTCTTTCACATTCTCTTTTGAATCTTCTGATTGCTTCTTCTATTGACTCGCCGTCTCTTACTTTAACACTAACCATTTAATTTTTTACACCACCTTTTTTTGTGACTTAAACTTTATTTCTAACCCGGAGGCCAACCGAATGTTCTGCCGCCAAGTAAATGATAATGTATATGAGCAACCGTTTGCCCGCCGTCAACACCGCAATTGTTTACAAGTCTGTAACCGTCACTTAAATTCTTTTCTTTAGCAAGTTTACTTGCAACCAACTGTATATGTCCCAACAAACTTATATCTTCTTTTGTAATATCATCCAAACTTTTAATATGTTTTTTAGGTATAATCAAAATATGAACAGGTGCCTGAGGATTTATATCACCGAAAGCCAAAACTTTATCATCCTCATAAACTTTATTTGTAGGTATTTCACCCGATATAATTTTACAAAAAAGACAATCTGCCATAAAAATCCTAAAAAATATTAATTATTCGTAACTTTTTAATTATATATTTTTTTTATAAAAAAAACAATAAAAAAATTATTTTTTTTGAGTTATGGTAAGGTTGGGAATACTCATTGTTTCAAATTGTATACCTGCTTCTTTAAACAAGTTTTTGAATGTTTCATCCGGATATTCTATGCTCATAATAACTCTTTTAATTTTTGCATTTGCTATCATCTTTGCGCACAATATACACGGAGAATGTGTACAATACAGTGTTCCGCCGTTTATATTTATTCCATGAGTTCCCGCCTGAATTATTGCATTTTGTTCCGCATGAATTGCTCTGCAAATTTCATGTCTTGTTCCCGAAGGAATATTCAATTGATTTCTTAAACAACCGAGTTCCAAACAGTCTTTTATATTTGCGGCAGCACCATTATAACCGGTAGTCAAAATTCTTTTATCTCTAACTATAACGGCTCCTACATGATGCCTTACACATGTTGACCTTTCGGCAACAAGCCATGCAAGTTTCATAAAATATTCGTCCCAACTGGGTCTTGATATTTTCTCAATATTTTCCATAATTAAAGATTAAACAAAAAAATTAATATTGTTGTCAAACACTTTATGTTTTTTTTTATATTTGATAAAATATTAAAGATGTTTGGATTTTATTTATGGAGACAGAAAATGAAAAACTTATGGTCTTACGACAAGCAGGGACAATGTGTTGTAAAAGATGCAAGAAGTTTAAAACAACCTTTAATTCACATGATAGCAAATTGTCCGAAATATTTTTCTATATGTGATAATTTCTTAAGAGGATTTTCAGGTTTTGATTATACAAGAATGTTCGGTGAGTTTGACGGACCGAACTTTCCCAAAGGTCAGGCAAGATTCATTTGGATAAGAGAAGGAAAACAAACCTGGCTTGTTAATAATTACGATTTAACAGATAAACAAACATCTAATCCGAAATATGAAATGGGGTTGGGATATGTAAATTTTTACGGTTCATCTAAAAAATTAAATTTAGATGTTAAAACTACAATCTTTGTTCCGTTGGAAGAAATGGCGGAATTGTGGCTTGTAAATATTACAAACAATTCAAAAAAAGATAAAGTTATAGATTTTATCCCCACTGTTCCTATTTATGGCGGCAGCAGAGCTTATGTTGAATATCACAGAGATGTTGTAAGACTTTATAATAAAAGTGAAGTAAAAAACAGTATAAAAATTCTTCCCGGACTTGAATGGATAGAAGGATCAACCGATTCCAGTGATATTTGTTACTTTATGAGTGCTGAAACACAAACAGGTAAAAAAGGTGACAGATTTTATTCCGACAGAGAAACTTTTTTAGGTCCTAACAACATGTGGTTAAAACCGGATTCAATATTAAATGATATCGCACCGCAAAAACAATGTTACGGAAAAGAAGCGGTAGGTGCAATAGAATTTAAAAAAGTAAAAATTCCCGCGGGAAAAACCGTAAGTTTTGTTGTAATTAACGGTATAACTTTTACAGGAAGTAAAGATGCCGATAAATTAATAAAGAAATATACATATAAAAATGCTCTTAAAGCTTTTGATGATTTAAACAAATATTGGCAGGAAAGAGCATCAAGAGTTCAAATAACAACAGCAAATAAAGAATTTGATAACTTATGGAACAATTGGTGGTGTTACCAATTATCTATGAGATATTGGTTTGGAAATACCGCACATCCTCAAACGGATTACGGTTCCGATTTTGCAGGTTGGAGAGATTTTTGGCAGGATATGATGGCTGCAACGGTTATTGATCCTAAAGGTCTTGAAGAAAGAACTATGAAAACGCTTGAAGGTATAAGACTTGACGGAACAAATGCTACAAGATTTTTTGCAAGAACAAAAGAATTCGGAAGCGATGAAGTTAACGGTTTATGGTGTGACCATCCTTATTGGACGGCACAAACCGTTATGATACTTGCAAACTTTTTAGGTGATAAAAAATTCTTGTTCAGAGACGGAATAGGATATTTTAAAGATTGTTATCAAAACAGAGGCGAATCTAAAAACGATAAATGGAAAAAAGGTTATATTGAAAATCAAAAAACTCTCAGCGGTAAAAAATATACGGGAACTGTAATTGAACATATGCTTGTTCAAATAGAAACAATGTTTTATGATGTAGGAAACAACAACCTTTTAAAACAAAAAAGAGCAGACTGGAACGATGCCGTTGACCAAGTTAAAGGTGAAAACGTAACATTCTCTTTCGCACTTGCTCAAAACTGTAACGAAATTGCGGATTTGTTGGAAAAAACAGCTGATGATTTGAACATCAAAGAAATAGAAGTATTTGCCGAGTTGGCAGAGCTTATACAAAACTTTGATGATAAAGCAAAAGATATTCCAGCTAAACAAAGACAGGCTGTTTTGGCAAAATATTTAAGTAAAGTAAACGATGCAATTTCCGGTAAAAAAGTTAAAGTTAAAATTTCAAAAATATTGAAAGATTTAAGAACAAAAGCTCAATTTGTTATAGATAATGCAAATAAAAAAGCTTTTAACGGACATTATTACAGCGGATACATTTTTGCGGACGGAAAACCTGTAGACACAATTTGGAATAAATCTGCATTAAATAAAAAGAACCCTACATCAAATGATTTTGAGATGATGTTGATGCCGCAGACATGGTCACTTGTTTCAGGCGGTGCAAAAAAAATCGGAGCGGAACAAACGGTTATAGATTCAGTATTTAAATATTTGTTCGATAAAACAACGGGAGCTTTAAAATTAAACTATCCTGCATATACAAAATTTAATAAGACTATCGGAAGAATAACGGGATTTGCCCCCGGAACAAAAGAAAACAATGCACTATTTTCTCATGCAAATTTATTCTTTGTTTGGGCATTGATAAAACAAGGAATGCCGGATTTAGCTTATAAAGTATTCTCGGGAATAAATCCTTTAAATCACGAACATGAAATAATAAGAACAGGTCCGTGGATACCGGAATATTATATTTCAAACGATAACCCTAACATTGCAGGCAGAGGAGAATATCCTGTTTTAACAGGTTCCTGTGCTTGGACAAGGTATGCTTTTCAAAACTTTTTCTTCGGTGTAAAAGGTGTATTTGAAGGTTTGGAAATAAATCCTCATTTACCGGCTAATAAAGATTTTAAAAATTGTAAATTATTTATAAAGTTCAGAAATGCAAATTACGACATAAGTTTTTCAAATCCGCAACTAAAGAAAAATTCAGCAGCAAAAGAAATTATTGTTGACGGTAAAAAAATTGAAGGCAACATTGTAAAACCT
>JAFXOB010000231.1 GCA_017529005.1 Elusimicrobiota bacterium | reverse complement strand
GTTGTTCGTGGTGTAAATGATTATTTCCTGGTGTTGGATCCTAATTCTTGGGGAATACAGGTTTTGTTGTTAATAAAAGAATATGATCCAAAAGTAAAAGTTGAAGAAAATGGTGTTCCTGTAGAAAAATCTATATATGAAGAATCAGAGTTATCAAAAATAGATTTAACTTCTTTGTTAGAGAATATAGAAACAAACTTTTTTGTTACTGACGAAGAATTAAGAGAAAATTTGTCTGATAAAGAGTATAGTCAATTTAGCGGATATCATTTATATACTTGGAGTAGAGAGAAATTTGTTAATGGTAAATTAAATTGGTCTTTTGAGTGGTCTATGCAGGTAGCAACAGCTTATTATTTAATGGGAAATTATGAACAAGCGCAATTAATTTTAGATGATGCTAGAAGATTTGCTATTGAAATGGATTTGCCGGATGGAATGCTTCCTGCATCAAATGTTAATGCCGTTATGAACTATTCCGATTATGGTTGGAAAATACCTAAAGCTCCTTCGTTTGCGGCAACTATTACATCTATTCTGTTAGATTACGGTTTAAAAAAAGCAGAACCGTCTTATTCAAGTCCGTTTTTTCCTGTAGGGATAGAAAAAGAAAATATTGGTGTACCATCTTCTATATTACCGACTACAATAAAAAAATTAAATGAATTGATATCAAGTGGAAAATTTTCTTTGTCTAAAGCTATAGATGTTATTCTAAATAATGAAACAATAAAATCTTTATTTAATCCGATAGGCTTTATAAATAATCATTCTCAAACTGAAGGTGCTCAAATATTAACATTAGTAACCGCTATTGTTTTTTCTGTTGCTTTTGGAATTTTCTTATCGTATGCGGTTCCATGGATTTTATCTGTAATTGCTTCTATAGTTGCAGCTTTATTTGCCAATATTGGAACACATGTTATAATAGATTACAGATATTTAAAATCTATAGGATTAGATGAGGCTATAAAATTATACGGAAAAGATAATGTTAGACTTACAGATAAAGGTATTTCCATAGATAATAAAAATTCTTTTAAACAAATTTATGTAATAAATGATAAACCGAAAAATGCAAAGGATTTTAATTTTAAATCTGTTCCCATAAAAGTTAAAACACAATCCGGTAAGTTGGCAAAATGTTGGATAGGAAACTATAACGGAACACCTATATTGTTTGCTGAAGGTGCAAATTATGGAATGATAGTAGAGGAATTCAGTAAAACAAAACAATTTGAATCTGTGTACGGTAAAAAAACGGCACTAAAAGCAAATGTGGATGTTATTGAAATAGATATGAATAATCCTGACAGCAGTTTAAGATATTCAAATACCGGAAATATTATTATCGGTGCTAATGTCGTTAAAACCGGCGAAATTATTGATTTACAAAAAGAAATATCGTTGCTTAATAACAAGAAAATAGAAGCTGTTACAATAAATCAAAATATTGCAATATATATAGATGATGAAATTGATACCTTATCTACATCTCAAGACTTTATTAATGTTATAGATTTATATGTTAGGAATGAAAATTTAGGAGTAGATGCGAAAGTATTATTTTCAGATAAATATATAAACAGAGTATTGGATTTGTTGGAACAAGAACAAGGCAGTAAAGAATTAGCACAACAAAAACTTATAGAAATAATAAAACAATTGAAAGATGAGAATAAAGAAGTAGTTGTTATTTTCGATGAGTTTACAAAAGATACTGATTTTAGCCAATATCAGCAGTACGGCATATTCTCATATATAGCGGGTAACGAATATGTTGATGGTATAACGTTAGCTAAATCTCAGACAAAATTTGTAACAAATTTAAGTCAAATATCTTGTTTTGATGGTAGTTTATCAATAATAAAAGTTAGTTTGTTTAGAAAAGAAATAGAGCAGAGTTCAGGAATATTTACATTCTTAACATCATCTCTAAATCTAAAAGAATATATGAAAAAGAGAAGTATTAAATTTATTAAGCAGGTAGCAATCAATTTTGATTATAATCAACTTCCTAAAATAGATGTTGATATAATTGCAAAAATTTTGAAATCCGAAAACATATTTGAAGATTTAAAGAAATATTTAAGTGAAATCGATTCAATATCAATATATTATTCCGGACTGTCTAGTGAAGAAGAAAAATCTGTGTTTATTAATGCAATTATAGAAAGAATATTGGTTGCCAATTATTTAAGACAATTTGACAATAATGAAAATAGTTTTGGCTTAAAAAATAAAAAGATGGAAGAAATTTTGGCAGCAGCATTGGTTGCTAAATATAACAAAGATGGCAATTTTGATATATCAAGTGAAGTTGTTTTGAATGAAAATTTAACTGCTGCACAATTTGAATTTGAATTTGAGAAAATGATAATGAATAAAGTTTCAACAGGATTTGCAGAAGGATTAAGTCAAATTAAAGATCCTCAATCTATAGATGATATAATAAAATTAATACCCTTATATGCAGAAAGAAATACAGAGTTAAGAACAGCAAAGGTTGAAGTAATAGAAATACAAAATTTCAAGGGAATATTGAGTGCCGCATAATATAATATTAAATATATAATCATGAGTAGGATAGAAATTTTAAATAGTTTCTATCCTACTTTTTTGTTAATAAAAATTTTTAAATATACTATAATATTGGTTTAAGATGCTAAATTTATTTTTTGGAGTAATATAATGAGAAAATTAAAGATGTTTTTTATGGATCATTGGGGAAAAATGTCAATAGTATTTATAACTTTTATATTGATATATTTTTTCGTTTTTCAATTATTAAGATTAGATTCTTACGGAAGAAATACAATGCTTGCTTATATCCCTATGTATATTCTTATGGGAGCAATTCAAGCAATAGTATTTGTTGGTGCATATATGTTCTTTTTCAGTGGCGGTTTTTCAAAATTGAAGAAGAATAAAGTAAATGCGAGCAGAGTTAATGTTAAATTTACGGATGTTATAGGCTTTGAAAATGCCAAGAAAGAAGCTATGGAAGTAGTTGATATAATAAAAGACAGTTCAAGAGTAAAAAAAATAGGAGGAAAACTTGTAAAAGGAATTTTACTTATGGGCCCTCCGGGATGTGGAAAAACATTACTTGCAAAAGCCATAGCTACCGAAGCTAAAATGCCTTTTATTTCAATAGCAGGAAGTGAATTTGTTGAAGTGTTTGTAGGTGTTGGTGCTTCAAGAGTTAGAAAACTTTTTAAACAGGCAAGAAAACTTGCTTATACCGAAGGTTCTTGTATAGTTTTTATAGATGAAATAGATGTTATAGGTAGGGGAAGAACATTTTCTTATATGGGTGGCGGTGAAGAAACAAACAGTACTCAGAATCAGCTGCTTGTTGAAATGGACGGACTTGAAAGTGCCGGCCAAAATATTATTGTTATAGCTGCTACAAATGCTAATGAAAGTGTTTTGGATAAAGCTCTTTTAAGACCCGGAAGATTTGACAGAAAAATACAAATAACATTACCTACGCTTGAGGAAAGAGAAGATATATTTAAATACTATTTAAGTAAAGTTAAAGCAGGTAAAGATATTGATGTAAGGAAATTGGCTTCTTATGCAAAATTTAAATCACCTGCGGAAATAGAAAATATTGTAAAAGAAGCTGCTCTTATATCAACAAGAAATAAGAAAACGCTTGTTGATATGGATGATTTATCGCTTGCAATGGATAGAGTCAATTTAGGCTTAGAAACACAACTTACAATGACAAAAAGAGAAAAAGAAATGACGGCCTATCATGAAGCAGGACATGCTGTTTCTTTGTATTTGTTACATCCTACGGATGAAATTTTTAAAGCATCGTTGAAATCAAGAGGCGGAGCATTGGGTTTGGTTTATCATACACCCAGAGAAGAACTACATACACAAAGTAAAGAAGAACTTATTGCGGATATTATTGTTGCACTTGGCGGATATGCTGCTGAAAAAATAAAATATGGAACTACATCTATGTGAGTATCTTCCGATTTTCACAAAGCTATGGCAATAGCTAATGCAATGGTATGGAATTTTGGTATGGGAACAAGAGGATTAGTCGGTGATTTTACAGCTATTCCGAAAGATAGTATGTCTTCAAAACTTAAAGAGGAATTAAATACCGAAACACTTGAAATAATGAACACTTGTTTAAATAAAGTAAATGAATGTTTAACTAAAGATTGGAATATCGTTGAAGATATGGCACAAGAAATGTTGAAAAAAGAAGAGTTGACATTCAATGAAGTTGAAGAAATATTTAAAAAATATGGAAAAAGCAAGACTATTTCTGCAAAAGAATATGTTAGCATAAAGGACAATAATTCTTCAGAAGAAGTAGAAAAAGAAGAAGATAAAAAGAAAATAGAATCACAAAATAAAACGGAAGAAAAGAAAAAACTTGAAGATAAAACAGAAAAAACAGATAAGTAATGTTTAAATTTTTATTATGTTCGTTATTTGCAATATTTGTTTTTACCTCTTGTAATGTTTCTTTCCCAAAAGAAACTTTGGAGCAGGATGCAGTTAATTTAATAAAAAAAGAAACTCAAGTAGATACTAAGGCATATGTTCGTGGTGCAACATTGTATTTAGATGTTTGTTTTGAAGACTTGGTTAGTAACGATCAACAAAAAATAAGTAAAATGTATGAAACATTACAAAAAGTTGTTTCAAATATCGTAAGAGTTCCGTTAAGTTCCGATGCAAAAATAGATTATGTGGTAATATCCGCTTTTGATCCTAATTATCAAACGTTGTTAAGATTGGTTGAAAATATTGATGATATAAAATTATATTCACATCAATTAATTTCAAGAGAAGATTATTCAGAAAGACAATTGATGGAATTTGAAGGACCTTTAAACGTTAAAGATATTGTGAATAATAAATATGATATAAGTAAAGAGGAATATGTTGCAAGATTAATAGGTTCTCAATTAAATCTTTCTTCAAGAAATAATCCTCTTGTGTCTAAGTTAATACAACTTTTGGAATTGAAATTTTCTCATATTGAAGATGATAAAATGTTTTTTAAATTAAAAAGAACTATGGATAATGATAAAGTTATAAATTTATTAAAAGAATTATTTGAAAATGAAGTCAATAAAAATATACAAAAGTACAAGCTTTTTTCAATAAAATCGGCTATACTATTAGATGAGAAAAAAAATACAATTTTTAATGTGTCATTAAATGTTTAAAAAATGAAAAAAATAGTTTCATTATTTATCATTTTTTTGCTTCTTTTTAATTTGATTCCATATGTTTCTGCTATGGAAACAAAAATTGTTAATATAAACAATTTCGACGAATTCTCTCTTGAACAAGTTCAAAACACTTTTTCAAACTCTTTAACTCAAGAAAAAACTTCTGATAATAAATCGGAACAAAACACGGAAAATTCCTTGTTCTGTAACGGAACGGATTATAATGTTCCTACATTTTTGTCTGTTAATTTAAAACAGCCTACAACATTTGTTTTCTGTTATAATTTTGATACATGTAGATTAAATTATTTGTGTCAATATAAATTATTTGAGAAAATAAATTTATCTTGTGGAATTGGTGAATATAAAATAAAACAAAATGCATACATGGCTGTTGCTTTATTTGATACGATTAGTTTTGTATATATATAATTAACGGGCTGACATTTTTATGTCAGCCTTTTTTTATTGGAGAAATAAATATGAAAAAATTAAGAAAGCTGTTATCGTTAGTCATTTCTACAGCATTATTAATTACAACAATACCAATAAATTCTTTTTCTGCAAATTATCCGGTATTGCCTCAATATGAATTTAGTAACTTTGCAAAAATAACATCTGCAAATTTTTATGATAGCGATACAACCGTAATAAATATACAAGACTTACATAATAACAAAGAAGTTCAGGATAATATTTATAAATTGTTGGAATCATTGAATAAACAATATGAAAAATTGGACGTTTATGTAGAAGGTGCAACAGATTATGTAGATTTTAATAAATTGTCTAAAGTTATGGACGAAAACGAATTGTCTGCTTTAATGAATGCATTATATGAAAACGATAAAATATCCGGTGCAGAACTTTTCGGATATAAAAACAATAAAGTTTT
>JAFXOB010000230.1 GCA_017529005.1 Elusimicrobiota bacterium | reverse complement strand
TTCAGGTTGAGGTTGAGGTTCAGGTTCAGGTTCAGGTGCTGGCTCCTGTTCTGTTTCTTCAGCTTGTTCTGAATCCGGTGCAGGAGTTACTATAATAACAGGATCCATATCATCCGGTATTGCATAATTTTTACAACTTGAAACACATACTGCCAATAACATCATTAACATAAAACTTAGTACATTCTTCATTATATTTTCTCCTATTTATTTTTTTATGTGTTGTAAACTAAACAACCTTAAAATATTAAAAGATATTATATAAAAAATTTTTAATTTAACAAAATCAGTTTTTCTTTTCTAAAAAATCTTTTTATATAAAATTTACAAATACAAATAATATTTATATTGAAACAATTTATTGATAAACTAATATTTATGAATAAAATTTTTTATCAATTTATTTATTATCAATTGCAAAATAACAGAAAACACAATACCGGCTATAAGATATATTATTAATAATTGAGAAAAAATATTTGGGAAATAACAATATAAAACATTAGTTTTATATTCATACATATCAAAATTATTAAAGTAACCGAAATATTTGGAAATACATGCAAATAATGTTTTTATAATCATAAAACCAAGCAAACGATTTATCATAATAGAATAAGTATTATCTGCTATTATATTTATATATTTATTTTTACCTATTGCCGGTTCTAAAATTTTAGCAATTCTAAGCCAAAATGCAATTCCTAAAAAGCCAAGAACAAACGGAAGCAGAGGATTTAAATTATTAAACTTGCACTCTGCCGGGGAAACACCGGGGATTCCGTTTTCCAGAAACATAATAAATATTATTATACTCATTACTATTGAAAAATATAAGATACTTGGTAGCCTATCATACTTTTCATATTTTCTATATAAAATTCCCAAACTATAAAACGGAATAAAATATAAAACTCTACCTAAAATCGGAAACCAATCAGCATCAAAACCACGATTAGAAATATAAACACACAATAAACCCATAATTAAACTAATAATAAAATAAATAATTTCATTTATTCTAATTTTACAAAGCATAAATATTTTTCTTACTAAAATATTTATAATATGAATCACAAAAAGCGGAATAATAAACCAACCACCCAAATTTAACGCAAATTGACCTCCACTTAATATAGGATCTATAAAAATTGTTTTTAAATTGACAGATATGTAAGGAAAAAAATCAAAATTTTTTATAACAAATATTAAACCTGCATAAAATATATTCCATAAATACAATGGCAATATCAAATGTTTCAATTTTTTTACAATGTATTTTTTTATATTATATTCATTTTCGGAATTGTAAAAATATCCGGAAGAAAACATAAATAAACCCAAATTAAAACAAATATATATCGGTAAGAACTCATAAAATATAGAAAAGCCGCCACCGTTACAATGTCCGGCAACTACAAAAATTATTCCCAATGCATATAAAATTTTAAAAGTATAATTAATATTTTTATTTTCTGACATAATTAAAATATTCTTGTTTTTTATTATATATAAATGTTATATATACAGACTAAGCACATAATTTTGGTTTTTAATATATCAAAAAAAGTGTATGTTTTCAACAAATATATAAAATGTCTTTTTAAAAGAATTTTATTTGTTTAAGAAAATTAAATTACAAAAATAAAAAAAATAGGAAGATATATTTTTATCTTCCTATTTTTATATTTTCTTTACAACTTTTAAACTATTTTACTTCGCCGCCAACATTTGATGATTCCTGTACTTCTTTTGGTACTACTGCTTCTTGTTCTGTTCCGTTTATTGTGAATTTCATCTCTGTTCTTCTGTTCTTTGCTCTTCCTTCTTTTGTCTTGTTATCCGCTATCGGTCTTGAGAAGCCAAATCCTTCTGTTGTTACTTTACTACTATCTACACCTTTACTTATAAGGTAATTTGCTACTGATTTTGCTCTTCTTTCAGACAACTTTTGGTTATACTCTTTTGCTCCGATATTATCTGTATGTCCTTCTATTTTTACTGATACATTCGGCGTTTCTTTTAAGAAATCTGCTACTACATCTAATCCTGCATAGTTGTCTTCTGCTATCTTATCTGAATTGAATTCAAACAAACTTTGTTTTGACAATTTTTCAAAATCTATTGTAAATTCTTTTTTCTCTTCTTTTACTGCTTCTTGTATTGCTTGTTTTATTTCCTTAACCGGTTCAGGTTCCGGTTCCGGTTCCGGTTCTGGTTCTGGTTCCGGCTCCGGTTCAGGTTCAGGTTCCGGTTCAGGTTCAGGTGCTACTACAGGAACAGGATCTGTCATATCACATACACATCTGTCCGGTCTTGCATATTTTGATCCGCAACTTGTTATACATACTGCTAACAACATCATCATTAACAACCCTAACATCTTCTTCATTATATTTTTCCTCCGTTATTTTCTTTTTTGTTTACGATTTGCAGGACTTTTTTATAGTCCTGCAAATCTTATATCAACTATTAAAACTTAAACTCTATACCTGCATTTACTATTATACCGTCTCTTCCACCAAATGTTTTGTTACCTTTTAAGTGTAATACTGTATATCCCCATATCTTTTCTATTCCTAAACCAACATTGGCATAATTCTTGTAACTTACATCAGGCAATATGAAATCTAAACCTTCACCGGTTACTTTTGTATCTCCACTGAAGTTTTCTACTACATATTTTCCTTCTCCGCTAAGTATCCAACATTTTCCTAAATTCAATGCTAACTTTAATCCGGGTTCTATTGTTATATTTGTTACATCATCCATTTTTTCTTTTATGTCTTTTCCATTCTTTAATGCTGTTTCAAAATCATCCGTTAATATATATTTACCTGTTGCTCCCAAGTTAGGTTGAATTGTAAATCTTCTTCTTGATACTTCGAAATTATAACCTACTCTTGCTGCTAATCCTATTACTGATGAATTAAAATCATTTGATTTATATGGATTATCTGCATCATTCTTTAACATACCATAATCTGCTATACCGTTAATGAACAATTTCCCGATATACCAATTTCCTCTTAAACCTATATATCCGCCGTTTTGTTTTACTTTGAAATCTCCTTCACTATCAGACCAATCTTCATCTTTAAATTCGCCGCCGATATAACTTGCAAATATACCATAAGTTGCATCAAAATTATCTGTGTATTGTCTGTCCCAATCCAATCCTACTACTGCTCCGTAATATGTTGTTTTTACTTTTGTATAATCTTCCATATCTACATCTTCCTGGCTGCCAAATGCTTTAATCCATAATGTAGGTGCTGCTCTATCTTCTACATCACCTGCATTTGAACCTTGTTTTTGGAAGAATGTGTAGTTTCCTGCATTATTAAATACTGTATCAAATACTTCTTCTTGTGATATGCTTGATGCTGCTATTGCAATTTTTGATTGTAAAAGTACAGGATTTAAAGGTCCTTTTATCTTTTCACCGGAATTCAAATCTACATCTCCGTCTCCACCGCCTAATCTTTCAAATTGTAATAAGTTTGTTTTTGCTGTCCCACTTGATACCGTTGTTCCGGTTGATACAGCAAAATTAAGATATTGTGCAGGATTAACAGGAGTAACAACTGTACCAGGAATAATCGTACCGGTAGTTCCATTGTTACCATTATCATTGTTTGCATCATCACCACTGTTACTTGAGCTGCTCTTATCTTGTTCGCCATAAGAAACTTTATATGTAAACACAGGGCCCAATATTTCTTTTTGGCTTGATGCCACCTCTATATAATCTTCTGCATTTGTACCAAACTCATATACTGTTACCTTACTTTTTGCATCACTTAATAAATCTATTTTGTTTAAACTTATTTTTGCACTTGGTTGTTCTGTTTCTGCTTGTGCCATCTGTACTTGAGAAGGATCATAAGTTTCTACAGAACTAAACGTAAAACTATCTATTGCTACTTCTGCCAAATCTACATCAAAGTTCAATTTCATTGTCTTTGCTATTCTTAATTTACTTAAATCTATATTATCCATAGATCCGTTTGCTGCATTCAGTGTTCCGTTATTATATGTGTTTGAACTGGAACTACCAAAATATGTAGCTCCTTTTAACAAGTTTACTGTTCCGTTTTCTACATATAAAGCACCATCAAAACCGGAACTGTCCCCACCTAAATTTATTGTATTATAATTGTTTATTTCACCCTTATCGGAAAAACCCTCTTTTGCATCTATCGTTCCTTTGTTGTTAAACATGTTATTTTCGCAAACGTAAATTTTTCCATCAGATGTCACTTTTCCATCATTATAAAATTCATTGTTAGACCCTTCTCCTCCAACACTTATAGTACTAACCTTAATATCTCCTTTATTATTAAATTTAGCACCTTCGCTCCAAAGAGATATTGTACCGGTAGAAACAATTTTTCCGTTATTGTTAAATGTGCTTGAACTGCCTACCCAAAGATTTCCGCTAAAATTTATTGACCCATCATTATTGAATACAGAATTTGGAAAATTAGCACCACTACCTGTTTCATCATACCCAACATCTATTGAATCAGCTGTCATTGTCCCTTTATTATTAAACTTTCCACCTGCGACAGAAACATATCCGACCGTTAATGTTTTATTATTTGTAAACTCGCCCGTTATTATTTCTGGAGATGCTGCACCTAGAGCCGGAGCACTTCTATCATCAAAATCACCACCAAACACTACTAAATTATTTAAAGTTAAATTGCTGTCGTTTACTGCCTTATTATTATAAACTCTAACATCGTTAACATTTATCTTCTCACCTTTAAAGTTTAATTTTCCATAAGAGATAATACTTGTACTGGACATTTCTACATTTTTACTTGAAACTATATTAAGTTCCGTATTAGCAGTTTCTGTACTTCTACCAACATAAATTTGAGAGTTTCCACCAGGATAATAATTACCGGTAGAAATATTTACATCGTTTAATGTTAATTTTGCATAAGAATTTGCCGTACTGCTAGAAGAAAATATACCTATAATCGGACGCTCTTCTTGATTGTTACCATAGTTTGTTAATGTAGCATCATTTATTGTAGATTCTACTGTTGCACCTTGAGAACTTACCATTATAAAACCATTATAATGTCCACCATCAAAGGTTGCTCCGTTACCGTTTATTGTTATACCGTCACTTAAAATTAAATTTGGATCTTCAGGAGATTCCCAATGAGTTTGATGATCTACTCCATTTTGAACAATTGTAGGTGTTGAAACATTTAAAACATCACCTTTGTTAAAATGAGTTTCTCTGTCGCTTACTCTGTTGATCAAACCATTTTCACCACAATATTCGGTAATATTGTAGTTTGCTGCGAATGCAATTGTACTTAACATTAAAGTTAATACAAATGCAAAACTTCCTGCTAACAACTTTTTCATACTTTTTCTCCTTTTCTAATTTTGCTTTATTTTAAAAGTATTTTATTTTTTTTAAAATTCCAAATCAAGTTTGGAATAACAATTTCCTTTATGTCATACCAGACTTGATCCGGTATCTATCTAAATATTTTCTATCCTATTAACGAAAAATATAAATCTTCCCATTCATTGTTATTTTGTTCTATCAATGCTATTTTCCAATCTCTTTTCCAATTTTTCAACTGTTTTTCTCTTTTTATCGCTTCTTCTATACTATCATATTGTTCAAAATATCCTAACTTATCAACTTTATATTTTTCTGTAAAACCTTTAATAAACTTATTTTTATGTTCATATACTCTTTTTATTAAATTGTTTGTTATACCTATATATAATGTTCCGTTTTTATTACTAAATAATATATAAACATAATATTTTTTCATTATGTAATGTATTTTATTATTTCATAGATTGCGGATCAAGTCCGCAATGACAAACAAATGATAAATAAAAAAACTACGGAGAGAAAGGGATTCGAACCCTTGTTACCGTCACCGATAAACAGTCTTTCCAGGACTGCGCCTTCAACCACTCGGCCATCTCTCCAAATAATTGAGAAATATTATATAAAAGTTTTTTTAAAATAGCTACAAAAAAATCGCTTTGCGATTTTGAGGTTATGATGTTACAGGGTTATTTGGTTATTAGTTGTTTTATCGTTTAAACCTATAACCTTATAACCCTATAAACTTATAAACTATTTTTTAAATCCATCTTCGGTCCAGCCGCCGCCAAGTGCTTTACAAATATCAACCACTGCATTTAGTTGATCTTGTTTTGCAGAAACTAAATCCATTTCTGCTTGCAACAATGTTCTTTCAACATCCAACACATCTAACAAGTCGGTTAAGCCTGCTTTTTCTCTTTTTATTGCCAACTCATAACTTTTTTGTAATGCTAAAGATTCTTGTTGTCTTGCAGCTAAAATTTTTTCACCTAATGAATATGTGTTTATAGCATCCAAAACTTCTTTAAATGCTGTTTGTATGCTTTTTTGGTATGAAGATAATGCTTGTTCATATTGGGCTTTTTTAGCTTTATATGTTTTCATGTTTTTACCGCCGGAAAATATCGGCCAAAGTATATCGCCGGAATAAGACCAAGTGTCACTGTCTTCTTTAAATAAATCTTCCAACTCATAACTTGCATAACCTGCTTTTCCCGTTAAAGAAATTGAAGGAAAAAGGTATGCTTTTGCAGCACCTATTTCCGCATTATAAGATTTAAGTGTATATTCTGAAGCTTTTATATCAGGTCTTCTTGATATTAAATCAGAAGGAACAGCTGCAGGAACTTGCGGTATAACCACAACATCTTTTATTTTGTTACCTTTATCAAGTGTATCGTTTACCATATTTTTAGGACTTCTTCCTATCAAAATACTTAATGCCGTTTCTGTTTGTTTTAGTATCTGTTCTACAGTATATACTTGTGCCCTTACGGATTCCATTTCTGCTTCAACTCTTCTTAAATCAAATTCACTTATAACACCTTTATTAAACCTTTTAGTATAAACATCATAACTGTCTTCTCTTGATTTTAAAGTATTTTGAGCAATTTCTAACTGTGAATCAAGTGCCATATACTGAAAATACACTTGTGCAACAGTAGCAGTTAAAGTAAGTTTTACTGCATCCTGGTCTGCCTGTGTAGCTAAAAACGTTGCCTTTGCAGATTCTCCGGATCTCCAATATTTTCCCCATAAATCAAGCTCGTAAGAAGCGGAAATTCCCACTGCAAATCTTCCGGAATCCATACCCCAGTCATAGTGCATTCTTCTGTTGGATTTTGAGTCTGCAACTTGTCCGTATAAATTTATTGTAGGATAATAGTTTGACCTTGCAACAGAAAGGTTTGCTTTTGCTTGTTCAACTCTTGCCATAGCAGACTTTAAATCGTAATTATATTTTAGTGCTTCTTCTTCAAACTTATCTAACACAACATCTTGAAATATATGCCACCACTCTTCCGTTTCAAAAGCGGAAATATCTTTGTTTATTTGCTCATCTTTATTTTCCGCAGATTGTTCCGTTTGATCTGCAGGTAACTCCGTTTCGGGTTTTTTAAAATTTTTACCTACACAAGCAGACAACAAAAAAGTTGTAAGTATTAAAGGAAGTATTATTCTTTTCATTTTGTAACCTCTTTATTTTTAAGTTCAACTGTTTTGTTTGAACCGAATTTATCACTTATTGCCGATATCAATACAAAAAATAACGGTATAAATAAAGGAACAAATATCGTTGCAAATAACATACCTACAACAACGGCAGTTCCTATAGAATGTCTGCTTGCCGCACCTGCACCTGAACTTATGGCTAGCGGAACACAACCTAAAATAAATGCCATTGAAGTCATAACAACAGGTCTGAATCTCATCTTTGCTGCATTAACTGCAGCTTCAACTAAAGATTTTCCCTGTTCTCTTAATAACACAGCAAACTCAACAATCAAAATAGCATTTTTAGCAGATAATCCGATAAGTGTAATAAGTGCTACCTGGAAATACACATCGTTATAAAGTCCTCTGCAATATACACCTAACAATGCTCCAAACACTGCAAAAGGAACACCACATATAACAGCAAACGGTAAGCTCCACTTTTCATATTGTGCGGAAAGAATTAAAAATACCAACAGTAATCCAAGCAACAATGCAGTTGTTGATGACGATGAAACCAATTTTTCCTGATAAGCAGTTCCTGTCCATGCAAAAGCATAGTCTGTTCCCAACACTTCTTTTGCCGTTTCTTCCACCGCTTTCATTGCTTGTCCTGAACTATATCCCGGTGCAGGGTTAGTTAAAATTTTTGCTGCAGGGAATATATTAAACCTTTCAACAGTATCCGTTCCTGTTATTTGTGTTAATGTTACAACTGTATCTAACGATACCATTTGTCCTGTTTCTGACCTAACATATATATTAGCAATATCTTTTGGCTGTGAACGGAAATCACCTTTAGCCTGCATCATAACTTTAAAACTTCTGCCCAATTTATTGAAATCGTTTATGTAGGCAGTTCCGAATGTTCCTTGTATTGTTGCATAAAGGTTATCTAAAGATATGCCCATAGATTTAGCTTTTACTTCATCCACTTCCAACTTAAGTTGCGGAGTAGAAGCATTAAATGTTGATGCTGTTCCGGTAACTTCTTTTCTGTTGCCAAGTGCAGCTATAAATTCATATACTTTACTTTCCAATTCTTTAGATGAAGCATCGCACTTATTTTGAATATATCCTTCAATACCACCGGTTGTAGACATACCCATAATTGCAGGCGGATTAAACATTACGGCATAACCTTCTGCAATACTTGATGAAAGTTGTGCGGACAGTTGTGCTACCAAGCTCGTTGCGGAATCTGCTTTTTTAGGTCTGTCTTTCCAATCTTTTAACATTATAAAAAATGCGGCTGCATTATTTTTGGATGTAGAACTTAACATATCGTAACCGGCAAAAGATAATTCTTGAACTATTGTGCTATGTCCCAACAATATTTCTTCTGCTTTTCTGGTTGCAACTATTGTATTATTTAACGATGATGCTTGATCCAACATCAAAACACCCATAATAACACCTTGATCTTCGTCCGGCACCAAAGTTGACGGAACTTTTTTAAACAAAAATATTGTTCCTGCAACAATTACAGCAAGAACTGCAAATGATATAATTTTTTTGTTAAGAAAAATATTTACCAGTTTCATATAAAAGTTTGTAATTGTTTCAAATGTTTTATCAAACCATTTGAAGAAAAAATCTAAAAATCCGGCAGATGGTTTTTCTTTTAAAAGAAGAACACAAAGTGCAGGTGTTAATGTTAAAGCAACAAGTCCGGACAAAACAACAGATACGGCAATAGTTATTGCAAACTGTTGATACATTATACCGGTAAATCCGCCCATAAAAGCTACCGGAATAAATACTGAACATAATACCAAAACAATGGCAACAACAGGACCTGTAACTTCACTCATAGCTTTTATTGTTGCTTCCCTAACCGGAATTTTTTCTTCTTCCATAATTCTTTCAACATTTTCTATAACAACAATGGCATCATCCACAACTATACCTATAGCAAGAACAACACCAAACATCGTTAATGTATTGATTGAAAACCCTAATGCCAACATACCTGCAAATGCACCTACAATAGATACGGGAACTGCCAAACAAGGTATAACCGTAGTTCTCCAATTTTTTAAGAATACGAATACTACCAAGAATACGAGCACCATAGCTTCAAACAAAGTATGTATAACTTCTTCTATGGATGCACTAATAACTTTTGTAGTATCATAAGGTATTGCATAGTCCATACCGACAGGAAAATTTTTCTTTGCCTCTTTTAACTTTTCATCGACAGCCTGTGAAACTTTAACAGCATTAGCTCCAGGTGACAAATAAATCGCAAGCGGTATGGCAGGATGATTATTGTTTGTTGCGGAAAGCTCATAAGTTTGTGCACCAAGCTCAACATCGGCAACATCTTTTAACCTTAATGTACTACCATCCGGATTTGCTCTTAAAATAATTTCTTCAAATTCTTTTGCAGTTTTTAATCTGCCCGGGGCAATTATTGAATATATTTTCTCCACACCCTTAGGTGCAGGAAACTGACCTACTTTACCTGCCGCTCTTTGAGAATTTTGTTCGGATACTGCCATCATAATATCGGAAGGAGTAAGACCTAATTTAGACATAATATCCGGCTTAATCCATATTCTCATAGAATAATTATTTGCTGTTAAAACACTTGCATCACCGACACCGTTTATTCTTTTTAAATCGTCAACAATGTTTACTATGGCATAGTTTCCCATATATGTCGCATCCAACGAATCGTCAGGTGAAAATATGGAATATATTTTTAAAATACTTGTGGATTTTTTTTCTACGACAACTCCGTATCTTCTAACATCTTCCGGTAAACTTGCTTGTGCAACTTGAACTTTGTTATTAACATCTATAAGAGCTTTATCAGAATCCGATCCGACTTGGAAAGATATCGTTAAGTTCATATCTCCGTTAGATGTAGATTGTGATTCCATATACATCATATTTTCTACACCGTTTATTTGTTGTTCCAATGGTGCAGCAACCGTTTCGGAAACGACATCGGCACTTGCTCCCGGATATGATGCCGTAACGGAAACGGTAGGCGGTGTAAGCTCCGGATACTGAGCAATAGGTAAATTAACTATAGATATTGTTCCTACCAACAATATTACTATTGAAATTACCATTGCAAAAATTGGTCTGTCAATAAAAAATTTTGAAAACATTTTTTTATCCTATATTACTTTATTTTTGTTCGTTATTTTGTGCCTGATCTTGTTGTTGAGTTTGTTGTTCGTTATTATTATCTTGCTTTTGAGCTTGTTGCTCATTATTTTGTTCACTTGTTTGTTGTTGCTCGTTATTTTCTGTTTGTCCTTCTTGATTTTGATTTTCTTCTTGTTGTCCTTGTTCCTGTTGAACTCCGTCCTGTGGCGGTTCTTGTCCGTATTTCTCAACATATGCTTGTTTAAATTCTTCCGGTAAATCTATGTTTTTAAGTTCAAATTTAACAGGTATTCCCGGCATAACTTTTAAAGAACCGCCGGAAATAACGGTTTCATCACCTTTTAATCCGTCATAAACAACAGCTATAGATCCTTTTAATTCTGCAGATACGGGAACAGCATCCACAACATTGTTACTGCTCGTATTTATAACATATACTATAGGTCCGTTAGGTGATTCTATCAATGCATTTTGCGGAATTAAAACAGCATTTTTAAATATAATACCTTTAATTCTTACTTTAACAAATTGTCCCGGATTAAGATCTCCTCTTCTATCTTCAGGATTTTCTACTTCAACCTTTACGGAATATGCGGAAGTCTGCAAATCTTCAGCAGAATCAAAAAATATTATTTTCCCTGAGTACGGATAAACTTTGTTGCCAATCAAGACATCAACGACAACATCGTCGTTAAGAGATAATCTATCCTGTTCTACACCATCTTTTAATTGAGCCAATTGTTTGCCGGGAATTGAAAAATTAATATGCAAAGGATTTATTTGAACCATAGTAGTAAGTAACGAATCATCACCCATTAAAGATATAAGACTTCCTACGGAATGATTTTCTTTTCTTGCTATACCTGCAATAGGAGCTTTTACTTTTGCATAACCTAAATTTCTTTTCGCATCGTCTACAACTGCTTTTGCAGCTTTATAATCTGCCTGTGTTCTTTCGTAAGCCGATAACGAATCATCATAATCTTTTTGACTTACTGCATTATCTTTTATCAACTCTTTCATTCTGTAAAAATCTCTTTGAGCTTTTTGAACCTGAGTGTTCACCTGTTCCAAAGAAGCTTGTGCTCTTTCCAATGCAATTTGGTATTCTTGCGGATCTATCGTAAAAAGAACGGTATCTTTTTCTACAAATTGCCCTTCGTTATATAATCTTTCTTTCAAAATTCCACCGACTTGTGCTCTTACTTCAACTTCCAAAGAACCTGCAACTTGTGCAGGATATTCTTGATCCCAAGGAATATCCAAATTAATAGCTTTTGTTGCATTTACAAGCGGACTATAAGCTGCTGCTTGTTCAGCCGCTGATTGTTCCTGTGATTCTTTTTTTGAACAACCAATCATAATAGTTACTACCAACATTAAAGACAAAATAAAAAACAACTGTTTTTTAAACATAAAACTTCCCTCCAAAATATTACTAATAATAAATAAATATTATATAAAAAATAAATAAAAAAAAGAAGGACAAGAAAAAGATAGCTTATAGCTGAAAGTTGAAAGTTTGTTGTAAAAATTCATAAAGTGAATTTTTGATATTTAATTAGAAAATTTTGCTTTGCAAAATTTTACAAAAAACTACAAGCTATAAGTTGTAAGCTTTAAGCAACAAAAACGGGAAGAACAATCTTCCCGTTTTTGTTTATATCTTAATAGATTCCGTATCAAGTACGGAATGACAAATCGTTTACAAAAAAAATCTATCTATAGTTTGTAAATTGTAACGGCAATGAAAATTTTGCATTTTTCAAAAATGCGATTACAGCTTGAAGTTCATCTTTTTTAGGTGAAGTAACTTTTATTTTAGACCCTTCAATTTGTGTATTAACTTTAAACTTTTCATTCTTTATCATCTTTGTTAATTCTTTTGCTTTATCACTTGGCAAACCACTGATAAGTTCTATAACTTGTCTTATAGTTCCTTCAAATGCCTGTTCTTTAGCCTTGAATTCCATAGATTTTAAAGGAACACCTCTTTTTGCAAATTTACCTTCAACTATATCTATCAAAGCTTTTAATTTAAACTCATCATCACCGATTAAAGTAATTTTTTTGTCTGCCTTGTTATAATCTATAGAAGATTTTGAACCTTTAAAATCGTATCTTTGTGAAAGTTCTTTTTGTGCTTGCGTTATAGCATTATCAACTTCCATAAAATTTACTTCCGATACAATATCAAATGAAAAATTGCTTGCCATAACTCCTCCTTAAAATTTAATAGAGTGCTCGGTGTAGGAGTTAAACCTACGACCTCTTCCACGTCAAGGAAGCACTCTAATCAACTGAGCTAACCGAGCAAAATAAAAAAGGTGCGAATCGGATTCGAACCGATGCAAGGCGGTTTTGCAGACCGTCCCCTTAACCAACTCGGGCATCGCACC
>JAFXOB010000229.1 GCA_017529005.1 Elusimicrobiota bacterium | reverse complement strand
TTTCTTGTTTTTATTTCTTTCTAAAGAAAACCGATCTGTTTTAAAAAATATTAATTTTTATATATCTTTGTTTTTACCGGGTGTAATACTTGGAATAATATTATTGTCTTGTAAATTTACAATGGAAAGATCTATCACTTGTGTGAGTAAAGATGTTTTGTTTTTTTCCAGATTATCTCCACAACAAGATATAAGTTGTGTAGATGTTGCCCTTCAATTTATTGGTTCGCAATTAATATTTTACAATTCTGTTTTGACTTATATTTATAAAGATATCTTAATAGATATTGTTTTTAAGTATTTACCATTTGTAAAATATTATGCTTTTATTATATTAATGTTTCTAGTTCTAATATATTCTCATTTACTTTATTTATACAAAAAAACAAAACAAATGTTTTTTCTATTAATTTTTTGTTTTTCGATAGTTATATTATTTAGTTCTATTATTTGGTCTTTTATAATTTTCCCTGTTGAATATTGTGCAAAAGTAAGTTTTGTATTGATTTATATTTATGTTACATATTTGTTTTCTAAAAATATATTATCCAGAGCGATATTAGTTTGTTTTATTATATTCGGTTTATATATATCGCTGATAAATCCAATATATAGCCTTTATGGATATGATTCTTTGTCTCCAAGTTCAATTATAAAAAAAATAAGAAATCCTTATGATTTTAAAAAAGATAAATTATTTAAGATTTTGGATTTTTATTCAGAAGATATTATAAAAAATTCGGCTTTTATTGTTCATTTGGAAAATTATGAATTTTATATTTATTATTTAGAAAAAAGTAAATATGATTTTCGTATTCTTTTTTGTACAAGTATTACAAATTATTTCTTTAATCAAAATATAAAAGATTTAGATGGTAGAAATTGTTTTGTATTTATAAATAGTGATAGTGAATGGTTTCAAGAACAAAAAAAACAGATTTCTTCTTTATCTTCGACAGTTTTTGAACAAATTTATGAGTTAGATAAGGAAGTTTTTTTATGTAAGAAATTTAACTACGAAAAATATAAAGAACATTATTCTGGATGTCATTATGAATTACAGTATAATTAATTTTAAAGTTTTATATGAAAATTATATAATAAATGATATTTATAAAAAATTAAGAAGGATCTTATGAAAATGAAAACAGCTGTTATAATTCCTGCAAGGTATGCCTCGAGCAGATTTCCCGGAAAGCCGTTATATTTGATTAACGGTAAACCTCTTATACTTCATGTTGTAAGCAAAGTTTCAAAGTGTAAAGGTATAGATTGTGTAGCAGTTGCTACAGATGATAAAAGAATTTTTGATACTGTCAAAAATGCAGGATATAATGTATTTATGACACCGACGACATTAAAAAGCGGAACTGATAGAGTTGCATATGTTGCAAACAAATATTTGAAGAATTATAAATTTTTTATAAATGTTCAGGGGGATGGACCTTTAATAGATAAAAAACTTGTAGTAAAAATGGCGGAAGAATTTAAAAAATATAAAAAACTTGAATACATCACGGTTGCTTATAAGATGAAACCTACCGACGATATTGCAAATCCTAATACTGTAAAAGTTGTTTTTGATAAAAATCATTATGCATTATATTTTTCAAGATATCCTATACCTTTTGTCAGGGATATAAAAAACAAAAAGAAAGCCGATTATTACAAACATATAGGTGTTTACGGTTATACAAGAAAGTTTGTTTGTGAGTTTACAAAATCTAAACAAACAAAACTCGAAATTACAGAAAGTCTGGAACAATTAAGAGCATTGGAACAAGGTAAAAAAATAAAAGTTATTATATCAAGTAAAGATCTTCAGGATGTTAATGTGATTGAAGATGTTGCAAAGGTTAAAAAAGCATTAATAATTAACAATATAAAAGATCAAACAAAGGAGTTTCTAAAATGAAAACGAAGTATATTTTTGTTACTGGCGGAGTAATTTCTTCAGTCGGAAAAGGAATTACTGCGGCATCAATTGCATGTTTGTTAAAAGCAAGAGGATTAAAGGTAAATATTTTAAAGTGTGATCCATACTTAAATATTAATCCGGGGCTTTTATCACCGATGCAACACGGAGAAGTGTTTGTTACCATAGATGGTATGGAAGCGGATTTGGACTTAGGACATTATGAAAGATTTATAGATCAGGAAACAACAAAAGTAAATACCGTTACATCAGGTAGAATCTATCAAAAAGTTTTAAACGATGAAATAGAAGGAAAATTTGCAGGAAAAACAGTTCAGGTTGTTCCTCATATAACAAATGAAATAAAAGAAAGATTAAAAGCTGTTGCTGGTGATAGTGATGTTGTTATGGTAGAAATAGGAGGAACGGTAGGTGATATAGAAGGTTTGCCTTTTTTGGAAGCAATAAGACAATTTAGAAACGATATAGGAAGAGAAAATGTACTTTATGTTCATGTAACATTAATTCCTTACATAAAAGCCTCTGAAGAACTTAAAACAAAACCTACACAGCATAGTGTTCAAAAATTAAGAGAAATAGGTATAGAACCTTCGATAATACTTTGCAGAATGGATCAACATTTAACCGATGAAATAAGAGATAAAATTTCATTATTTTGTAATGTAGAAAGAGATGCTGTAATAGAAGAAAGAGATGTTCAAACATCTATATATGAAGTTCCTGTTCAATTACATGAAAACAAAATAGATGATTTAATAGTTAAATATCTAAAACTTGATGCAAAACCTATAGATTTAAAACAGTGGAATGATATGATACATAATTGCAGATGTCCGGAGCATCAAGTTACCGTTGCAATTGCAGGTAAATTTATAGATTTAAAAGATTCTTATAAAAGTGTTTTCGAAGCATTAAAACATGGCGGTGCAATAAATATTACGGAAGTAAAAATAAAGTATGTTGATACGGATTCTCAACATTTGGAACAAGATTTAAAAGATGTAAATGCAATTATTTCTCCTGATGGTGATAGCGGAGGAACTTTGGAAGGAAAACTTAATGTAATAAAATATGCAAGAGAGAACAAAATTCCTTTCTTCGGTATATCTTTGGGTATGCAAAGTGTTATTATCGAATATGCAAGAAATGTATGCGGAATAAAAGATGCAAATTCCTTGAATATCGATAAAAATGCAAAAACACCTGTTATAATACAGACAAATGCAAAAAATAAAGACGGGCATTTTATGAGGCTAGGTTCTTGGAAATGTAACATAGCAAAAGACACAAAAGCCTATGAAATATACAAAAAAGAATTAATAAGTGAAAGACATAGACACAGTTATGAAGTAAATAAAGATTATATTAAATCTTTGGAAGAAAAAGGTCTTATTGTATCAGGTTATTCCGATGATGAAAACAAATATGTTGAAATTGTAGAAATAAAAGATCATCCTTGGTTTGTTGCTGTGCAGTTTAATCCGGAGTTTCAATCAAGACCTACAAGGCCGCATCCTTTATTTGCAAATTTCATAAAAGCAGCTCTTATTAACAAAAAATAAAAGTTTTAGAAAAAATAAATCGAAAAAAAACACTCTTTTCATAAAAAAGGGTGTTTTTTTTGCTTTGCAAAAAATATGTGAAAAATCAATAAAAATATTGATAATAAAAGATTCAAGTGCTATACTTAAAATGTATGAAAAGTATTTTAAAGTGTGTTTTATCTCTTTTTATTCTTTTCTCGACAGTGGATTTGTCTACGATAAATCTATTGGGGAGTTTTTGTCCTAATATTGAAAAAATGACATCTATTTCGGAACTTGTAAAAATAGAGTGTGATTTGTTTTACCAAACAAAAAATGTGGTGACAAATGTATGCAATAATATCGCAAAGGATGTAGTAACTTTGTTGACACCGGTTAAAGCAAATAAAATATTTTTTGATATAGATAAAACAGAAAAAAAATTATATGTTGATAATTATTTTAACTATATTAAACTTGTATTGATGCTATTTGTGTCGAAAATGGTTTATATTTTAAGACATACAAAAGTCTCGTTGTTGTTCTTCGGGTTTATATTTATTTTTTTGCTAAAGTATTTGGGATTATTGTTTACATTTAGCAATATAATCATCTATAAACAATATCGAAAAGCATATAGCATGTAAAATGCTATATGCTTTTTTTATTGTGAGGATAAAAAATGATAATAAAAAAAATAAATAAAATTAAAATTTGTGCAATTTTAACCACTATATGTTTTGTTATATCTACATTGGGAGCAAATTTGTATGCAATTCCTACAGCAGATAATATAAACAAAAAATACGAAGATGTTTTTAATAAAACAAATAGTATAAGTAATGAGTATGGAAAAATAACGTCAAGTAAAGATGCAAACAGCGATATAACGGTAATAAATATTCAGGATTTACATTGTCATCCTCAAACTCAAAAAAATATAGCAAAAATAATCGGAGAAATTGCAGATAAATATAATTTAAAGAAAATTTATGTCGAAGGCGGATATGGCGATATAGATGTAAGTTGGTTAAATTCTATAAAAGATGAGAATGTAAGGAAACAAGCAATAGAAAAATTGTTAGAAGAAGGAGTATTAACAGGAAGTGAATATTACAAAATAACAAGTAATAACAATAACGTAGAATTAAAAGGTATAGACGAAGAAAAAATACATAAAGACAATGTAAAAAGATTAGCATGGATTATGACCCAACAAAACAAGTATAAAGAAATAACAGAAAAAATAACAAAAGAAATAGATAT
>JAFXOB010000228.1 GCA_017529005.1 Elusimicrobiota bacterium | reverse complement strand
TTTATTTTATTAAATATATTCATTTTATAGACAATTAAATATATTTACTTTATATATATTAAATTTAATAAAATTTAAAATTCACTAAAAATGAGTATTTGAACATTAATAATTAATTATTTGTTAACAACATCCCTTTTTCTTTCCCCCTGACCCTTCATTATTTTCTTTAATTTGAACACTATTTCTCGTTTCTTTTTGATCATCTTTTTGCCCATTTTGTTTTAAAACTTGATTTACTAGTTCTTTTATGGCTTCATCCACTCCTTCTCCTGTTTTAGCTGAAGTCTCAAAATATTTATAATTTTTTTCTTTGGAAAATTTTTCTGCATCTTCTTTATTTATTTCTCTTGAATCAACCAAATCAATTTTATTTCCAATGATTATAACAGGGATAAAAATATTTTTTTTTTCCATATTTTCTTTAAAAGAACTTATCCAATACTTTAAATTACCAAAAGATTCAGTACTTGTCACATCAAAAGTTAATATTACTCCCTCTGCATTACGGAAATAATTTTGTGTTAAAGACTTAAACCTTTCTTGACCAGCTGTATCCCATATTTTGATTTGAATTGATTTATCATCAATTATTTCTTCTTTTGTAGAATAATCTAGACCTACAGTTCCTAGATATTCTTCTTTAAATGTACCATTGACATATCTTGAAATTATACTTGTTTTACCTACTGCTGCATCTCCTATTATTAATAATTGACAAGTTTTGTCAAATTTCATTTTTATAATTATTTTTATAATTAATTTTATTTAATTTTTTAAATATAATAATTTTATTTTAAAAGAATAAAAATAAAAATTATTAATTAAGCTTTGTTTCGTTACATTTCCATTTACATGCATAGTCGCCGGGTTTATAGTTTTCAGGAATACCAACCCATGTTTGGTAACCGTAATCTTCTACTCTTTTCTTTTCTGCATCAGTTGGAGGATTAATACAGCCAATTGTACAGAAACATTTGTCCATATTTTTAGTGTATCCGATATTTTCAGAGGATGTACCGGCACATTTAAAGTTACCTTCCTGATCATAACCCATTTTGGTTGCAGCAACTATTTGTTCAAGTTCACTACCTTTATGGCCGGCAGCTATAGCATATTCTCTAACTCCCATTTTTTGGAAGTCTTCATTTGAACTGTATCTTGCAATCGGACGGCACAAATTGTTGCAATCCGCTTTTTTATAACTAACACCGGATTTCGTATTTAAATAACCACATTTTCCGGCTTGTTGTTTCCACTCTGTAGTTTGCTCTGCAGTATCGCATTTGCATACACAGCATTCAGGATCCCAAACACCGCCGTTCTTTTTACATGTTTGCTCGTATTCTAAGGATTTAGGAACGCATGTACCAACTTTTTTAGATTCTTCAACATCCATATATTTTGTTACATCATAAGCTGTTCCGCAAGAAGTCGGAGAGCTGTATTTTGCTTTGCATTTTGCCTCCGGATCAACTGCTTTACATAAACACTTATCGGGTATAAATTCTTCATTTGAAGCACAGTGGGCAGCACAGACACATTGACAACTTTTTTTATCCGCAACCATGTTTGGATTATCTGCACCACAAGTTGTATCTGTTATTCTACAGCAATCTTCCGTCGGAACAGGACAATGGCCAAAAATACAAGTCGGTTCTGTTATAGGAGGATTACATCTGATATCGTTAGGTGTTTTTTTGCAATCCAAACCGCCGCATCTCGGGTCTGCAGGGTTTGCCTTGCAATCACAGTCTTCGGTTGGAACTACAACGTGACCATCCTTAGTGC
>JAFXOB010000227.1 GCA_017529005.1 Elusimicrobiota bacterium | reverse complement strand
TTTCCAGCTTGTATTACATGAGGAGCATCACAAACGGACACTCTTTCAATATATTTTGTTCCTTTTAAACCTGCCAACAACTCACAAACATTTATAGGATAACCTTCTCTTTGTGGATCTCTTCCGAAAGGAGTAGTTTCGGTTACCTGTCCCAACAATGTTGTAGGTGCCATTTGTCCGCCGGTCATACCGTAATTTGCATTATTTATAAATATTACGGTTATGTTTTCACCTCTGTTTGCACAGTGAATGGTTTCTGCAGTTCCTATAGCTGCCAAATCACCGTCTCCCTGATAAGTGAAAACAATTTTGTCCGGATTTGTTCTTTTGATACCTGTTGCAACCGCAGGAGGTCTTCCATGAGGAGCTTCCGTAGTATCAAAATTGAAATAATTATAAGCAAATACTGCACAACCTACAGGTGCTACGGCAATCGTTCTTTCTCTTATTCCTAAATCGTCTATAGCTTGTGCAACAAGTCTGTGCACAATACCATGTCCGCATCCCGGACAATATGATAAAGGAAAATCTTTTAATGCTTTTGGTCTTGATAATATTTTTTCCATGTCTTTTTTCCTACAATAAACTTTTCAACTATTTTTTTGCAAGTTCTTCGATTTTATCCAATACTTGCTTGTCTGAAACTATTCCACCGCCGGCTCTACCCAAAAAGTCAACAGGGCATTTACCATTAACGGCAAGTTTTACATCTTCTACCATTTGACCTAACGAAAATTCTACCGAGAAGAATTTTACTCCCGGTTTAGCATAACTTTCAATTATTTTGCTGGGGAAAGGCCACAAAGTTATAGGTCTGATTAAACCTGCTTTTATACCTTTAGCTCTTGCTTGTTTAATTGCATTTTTAGATATTCTTGAAGATATACCGAAAGCTACAATTATAACTTCAGCATCTTCTACCTGATAAAGTTCTGCTTTAACTTCGTTTTCTTCTATTGTTTTATATTTTTTCTGTAAGTCTAAATTGTGTTGTTCCAAAACACCGTCTTGCATAAGCAAAGATTTTAATGATCTCGGTTCTCTGCCTTTGCAACCGTCCAAAATCCAATCTCTGTCTTCAAATTTTGTTTTCGGTTCTTTATTGAAATCAACCGGTTCCATCATTTGTCCTACAATACCATCGCATAACAACATTACCGGATTTCTGTATTTTTGTGCAATATCAAATGCATTGTATGCTATTTCATACATTTCTTGTGCATTTGCAGGAGCATACACTATCAAGTGGTAATCTCCATGACCGCCACCCTTTACTGCCTGAAAATAGTCTGCTTGAGAACCTGCGATGTTGCCGAGTCCCGGTCCGCCTCTTTGAACATTAACAATAACACCGGGTATTTCCATACCTGCCATATATGATATTGCTTCTTGTTTCAAAGATATTCCGGGAGATGACGATGATGTCATTGCTCTTTTACCTGATGCACATGCCCCAAGCACCATATTGGCAGCTGCCAATTCAGACTCTGCTTGAATGAAAACTTTTTTCAATTCGACCATTCTTCTGGACATGTAAGCAGGAACTTCATTTTGCGGAGTAATAGGGTAGCCGAAATAAGCATCCAGGCCTGCCGCTATAGCTCCTTCACACAAAGCCACATTACCTTTTACTAATTTTTTTACCATTGTTTTTTACCTGTACACTTCTATGCAAGTATCGGGGCACATTTGATAGCAAGATCCGCAACCAACACATTCTTTTTCATTTTTTAATACCGCATAATGGTAACCGATCTTATTGATTTCGGTTGAAAAATCAATGCATTTTTTAGGACATGCATTTATACAAAGTCCACAACCTTTACATCTGTCTTGATTAACTGTTATTTTTGCCATAGTGTTCCAATTCTATAACTTTATTCATTTATTGTCAAATTTTCACCCTTCTACTCATGGTGATGGCAACTGTGTCCGCCACCGTGACAATTATGCCCTTCCCCATGTTCGTGGTCATGGTGTGAACACATTGTATCAGGATTATAGTTAAGTGTTCCGTTCAAAAACGCTTTCATTACTTCATCTGCATTACCGCTTGTTCCCGGATATACTGTTACGCCTTCTTGTGCCAAAGCAACTTTTGCTCCGCCGCCGATACCACCACAGATTAAGGTTTCTATTCCCAACCCTTTTAACATTCCTGCAAGTGATTCGTGTCCTGTTCCGTTACTTGATATAATTTCACTGGACAATATTTTACCGTTTTCTATCGTATACACTTTGAAATTTTCTGTGTGTCCGAAATGTTGAAAAACTTCACCGTTTTCATAAGTTATTGCTACTTTCATTTTTCCCTCCGTTGTTGAAACCTGTTTTGACGATAACAACTTTTCTATATTTGAAACATTTTGTTCTAAACTTATACCGTCAACTTTTTCTATTTCACCTTTATCACACAAAGTTGCTACTTTTGGTTCAATAGGCAACTTATCTATAACGGAAATATTAAACTTTTTAGCAACTTCTTCTATTTTGCTTTCACCGAAAACACTTATTTCTTTTCCGCAATCCGGACATTTCAGATAACTCATATTTTCTACAAGTCCCAATACGGGAACATTCATCATTTTTGCCATGTTAACGGCTTTTTCCACTATCATTGAAACAAGTTCTTGTGGGGAAGTTACAACAATAATTCCGTCTACAGGTATAGATTGAAACACTGTTAAAGGAACATCACCTGTTCCCGGTGGCATATCTATAAACATAACATCTTGTTCGTTCCATATAACATCTTTCCAAAACTGTTTTATTACTCCTGCTATAACAGGTCCTCTCCAGATAACTGGATCTGTTTCATTGTCCAATAACAAGTTTATAGACATTATATCTATACCTTTTTTTGTAAGAACAGGGAAAAATCCTGTTTCTCCGTTTATAGGTCTTTCTTTTATACCGAACGATTTTGGTATAGAAGGACCTGTAATATCTGCGTCCATAATGGCAGTTTTGTATCCTTTTTTATTCATGGATACGGCAAGCAAAGATGTTACTAACGATTTTCCTACCCCACCCTTACCGCTGACTATACCTATAATCTTTTTTATTTTTGTTGCTTCGTGTGGTTGTTCTATGAAAGATTTTTTGTCATGTGAACAAGAACATCCTTTTTCTTCGTTACTCATTGTTATTCTCCTTTAAGTCTTTATGCTTACAACAATTTTTGTTACATGTTTTTCCTGCAAATTCGCATATTTTATAGTCGCCACCTTGTACTTTTAAACAAGAATTGTTTACTAAACATTGGGCAAGTTTTTTCCGCGCACTGCTATATATTGCTTGAACAGTAGTTCTTGCAACATTCATTCTAACAGCACACTCTTCTTGAGTTAACTGTTCCAAATCTATTAAACGAATAGTTTCGTATTCGTCTATAGCCATTTCAATAATGGTTTGTGAATTTTGTGAGCCGAAAATTAAATTTTGCGGGAAACGACAAATTCTTCTGCATTTTAAAGGTCTTACCATAATTTTTTACCTATTTTTTGACATTTGTCAATAATTAGAAAATATATCATATATTTTTGACATTTGTCAATAATATTTCTTTATAAAAAAAATTGTGAATTTTTGCTTGACTATATAAATGCAAAGTTATAGAATATGGCAAATCATTTATATTTCGAGCACTAAAAATATTATATATAAATATAATATTTGTCGTGCATTTTGTATTTTAAAAACGAAAATAAATTGTCTTGGGAGGACAATAATGTTTAATAAGTTCATTAAAAAAAGTAGCAAGTTTTTCGCAGTTTTACTTACGGCAACTTTGGCGTTTACTCCGTTGAGTTATGGTGCAGGGCCTTCAACTTTCGCAGATTTAGGTGTTGCGATTTCCGATGGAACCACGCCTAACACGATAACACTCGATACTGATATTTATGCTACATCGGAAGATTATGGATTAGGCGACCAAGGTGCAAACGAACTTACCATAAACGGCGGTACTTATACCGTAGATGGTCATGAAGATGCATTCGGTATTAGAGTTGGTGCATACAAACCGGAAGGTTCACAAGAAAAGTTCTCTCAAATTACTAATATAAACAATGGAACATATCAGCATTTCCTTATAGGAGGTGGTGATGGTTCTGTGATAAATAATGATAAAGGTGTAATAACGATAACAGGTTCAAGCTTTAAAAATAATATTGCAAACGGATATATGGGTGAAGGAGAACCAACCGGCAAAGGTGGAGTAATCACTCATAATACGGGAGATAATAAAGTTGGTGGCAGAATAGGTTCGTTAACAATAAACAGTTCCACATTTGAAGATAACACTGCATTTGCAGCAGGTGCAATATTATCAACAGGTGTATTAAATATTATAGATTCTGTTTTTAAAGCTAACACTGCATCTTATTTCGGTGCAATGGCAATAATGGGCAGTAAAGATGATACGACTACGATATCAGGAACAACATTTAACGGAAATATCGGAACAGATTCAGGAGGTTTTCCAAATGCCGGTGCAATATTTATGGGTGAAGAAGTTGATGTTACTATAAGTGACAGCAAATTTGAAGGCAATATTTCAATGGAAAACGGTGGTGCAATAAATACACAACCTATGAGTGATAATCCGGAGTTAAAATATTCAAAACTTGATATTATCGGTTCAACATTTACTGCAAATAAAGCCGGATTCGGATATACTTCCGGCGGTGAACTTGTGCTTGTTGATGCAGAAGCACAAGGCGGTGCAATAAACAATTATTATTATAACAGTAACAGCAAAGAAGGTTATGTTTATGTTGCAAACAGCAAATTTGTTGAAAACTCGGCAGTAAATGGCGGAGCGATTTATAATCATGGTAATGTTGATGGTAACAGTGAAGGAAAAATGTGGATAGAAAACACAGAGTTTTTAAACAACAATGGAGACTATCATGATTTTCCTAATGGTGCTATGTCAGGTGGAGCAATATACAATGAAGGAACAATGGTAATAAAAGATTCTGTGTTTGGTGGTGAAGATGCAAATAATACCGATATTTATAATACCGGTACATTAACTATATTAGGTGACGTGTCAATGATTGGTGGTATAGAAACAAGCGTTACTTCAATCGCTGGTGAGTATCCTGATGGGGGTATAACCACAATCGGTGACGGAGAAACACAAACAGTATTAACGCTTAATACTTACCAAACAATGCTAACACAAAAAACTTTAAATGTTTTGGCAAATGCAGAACTTTCAGTGTTTGTAGGTAAAGTAAATGTAGGAACTATTAATAATGATGGACTTATTACCGTAAATGGTGATACTAGCTACGCAGGCGATTTATTGAGTTTTACCGGAACAGGCAGAATAGTATATACAGGTAATATAACATATGGTACTGATACCGAAATTGATGCTAATGTTGAACAATCTACGGTAACAGTTTCTGCTGATAAAACATTAACAATAGGTGAAGGTGGAATATTAAAAACAAATTCTATTGATGGTGGAGCAGGTTCTGAAATCGCAGTAGCACAAGGTGGAAAATTAGTTTTGAATTTGAATGAAGAAAGTACTTTGGGAGTAGAAAGTTTAACAGGAGACGGAATATTTGAAGTAAATGCTTCCGAAACAGATAAAACTTTAGAGTTTGCATCCGGCAGTACAATTTCGGTTAGTACAATAGTTGCAACCGGTGATAAACATTTGGTATTAAGCGGTGCATCAATAACATCTGATGTTATAAATAACACAACTGGTGAATCTCTTGAACTTCAAAACACAACAGTTGAAGGAGATATATACAATTATCCAGGAAGTCCAGATACAACAATGGGTGACGGGCAACCGGTAATAGATATATCTGATGGTGTTAAAATTACAGGTAAAATAACAAACAGCTCAGGAACAATAAATGTATGGGGCGAATCCTTTAGTGTTTTAAATACGGTAACAAGTACACAAACAGCAAATATAGAATACAATGTTTTAAATATAGGTGATGCTGATAATTATTCTATAGTTACTTCTTCTACAACAGAATCAAAAATAGAATATCAAACAATAAATGTAGTAAACGGAATTTTAACATTGCAAGGAACATCAGCTGATCCTTTAAGTGGTGGAATACATAATTCTTCAATAACTGTAACAACTAATAGCAGATTAACAGCTAATGCAAGCAGTATAGAAAATACATCAATACAAAATGATGGTCTTGTAACATTTGCCGGTGGAACAAATAATAATGTTATTGACGGAGAAGGTGTATTAGAAATAGAAGGCGTTGTAGAAAATGCTGCAGGTACAACAATAACACAAAGTAATATAGAAATAGGTAATGCACCAGGAAAAAAACTTACAGCTTTTGCAGATGATATACAAGCAGCTGTATCAGTTTTCGGCGATGGAACATATGATGTTACAGGCGGAACAATAAGTTATAGAGTAGTTGGTAGTGGAAATGTTAATATAGGAACAGCAGAAGTAAAAATAAGTTCGACAATCTATAAAAGCAACATAAATATAAGTACAAGTGTTATAGTAGATAAAGAAAGTTATTTAGGTGACAGCAGTGAAACAGCATCCAATTTAACAATAAATACCGGTGCAAAAATAGATATGAAAAATGATACGGTAGGAACAGCTACAATAAATTCAATAACAGTAAACCCAAGTACTGAATGGACATTGTTAATAGATGCGGATTTAGCAGCAAAAACAGCAGATAATTTTGTTATTTTAGATACAGAAAATTCCAGTATAGGTGCAGACAGCCAAGCAACAATAGATACTGTTAATTTCTTAACCGATTTCGAAGAAGGACAAGTAGATGCTAAAATGCAGATAGCAAATGCTAACATAAATTTACAATTAGCAGATCCTTTAAATATTTTTAAACTTTATACTACAGAAAGTAGTTATGACATAAGCACGATTAATGATGAAACAGGCAGTTTCTTAAATGTAGTGTTAAGCGGATTAGGTACTCTCCCGCAAGCTATATATGACGGAGCAGATGAGTATAGTGCAACAAGAGATGAAGAAATAACAGCTTGGATAGATGATGTAAACACATTAAGTAATACTTTGTATATAAGTGGAAATAACAAAACGATAAAAGCAACACCCGAAAGCGGACTTTTGGAAGGTATAAATACAAGCACATATACATTAACAATTGACAATTTAGCAGGATTTGAAGGATTCAATAATGCTGTGACGGTAAGCAGCATTTCAGAATATACAGGATTCCTTAATGTTTCAACAGTAACATTCAAAAACAATACAGGTGACGCGGTAATAAAAAATGCAGGTTACGCATCACTTAGAAATGTAACTTTTGAAGAAAACGAAGTTAATGCAGATGTTGAAAATATCGGCGAATTGTTAATTACCGGAACAGCAGGTGAAACATCATTTGAAAAAGGTATTGTTGGAATAGGAACAACAACAGTAACCGGTACAACAGTAAACTTTGGCGGTGATGCAAAATTTGAACAAGCTTCAATAAGTATTGAAGAAGGTTCGCAAGTTACCGTAAATGCAGCAAATGTAAAAGTTACAGGTATTAACAACATATTATATAACAGCGGTTCGTTAGTTCTTTACAGTACAGCTACAGATACAATAGATTTTGCAAATCCTATTATGGATGTTATTTCTGCAGGAACAACAACAATAAAAACCGAAAACAATATCGGTGCAAACATAAATATGGGTGATAACGATTTGCAACAGTATGGTTTAATAATAGAAGAAGGTTCTTCATTAACCGTAAACGCAAACAAGTTAAATATAAGCAGCCAAGTAGTAAATGATGGCAGCTTAATATTCAAATCTGCAACATCAGCAACAGAAGCAATGGTAAACAAGAGCACAATAACGACAACCGCTGCAGGTGCATTAATAATTGATGGAAATGTAATAAATCAGGAAGGAACAGGAATAACTCAAGGAAGTTTATCAATATTGGAAACCAGTAGTTTTACAGCAAATGTAAACGATTTAGCAATAGAAGAAGGCATAATATCAAACGAAGGTAATTTAATATTTAAATCGGAAACAGATGTACAAACAAACGAAAATGACATATATGGTAACGGTAAATTCTTCATTGACGGTTCATTAATAAACAGAGCGGAAGTAAATCAAAGTTCAGTAACAATCGGTTCAAGTATAGACTCAATGGTAATAAACGAAGGTGCAATAGTATCTACAAATGTAGTAATAAATGAAGGGTCAACATTAGTAGCAAAAGGTGAAATAGATACTTACGGAGACGGTGAATTTGAAAATGGAAAAATAACAAACAACGGAACATTTATAATAAATGTATTAAACCCTGAAGGTGAACCGGATACAGTTCCTAACTATAACACAATAGATGGTACCGGAACATTAATAATATCTTCAACAAACTTTAATGTTCAAGATAATGCAACAATTAGTCAAAGTTCAGTAACAATAGCAGATGTAGATTCTTCACTTAAAGTTGGAGTAAGCAGTATAACGGTAAGTCCTGACGGAGCAGTTCAAAACGCAGGTAAATTTATATTAACCGGTGAAGGCACAAACGAAAATAAAGTAACTTACTATAATGGTACATACGGTGAAATTATATTTGACGAAGGTTCTCAAATAATCAACAATGCAAACATAGTTCAAAGTACGATAACTATTAAAGGAACAGTAACAAATACAAATGGTTCAT
>JAFXOB010000226.1 GCA_017529005.1 Elusimicrobiota bacterium | reverse complement strand
GACGGCACTTATGTTGAAACATTGTCAGCAGCGGTAAAAACAAGAATGATACAAGTTAGAATGAAACAGGAAACCAGGCAATGGATAGATTGGGCAAAAAAGAAAAATATAAACAAAACCATAATAGAATTTATAGAAAAAAATAATTCTCAATATCTTGTAGATTTAAAAGGTTTTCAGGATAATTTAGATCAAGTTGCCACACCGAGAGGTTGGGAACGGGTATCAAACTATATGGATGCAATATTTAATAACGATTTTACTATGTATGTAGATAAAGTTCTTGCATTTAAAAATATGGTTATAGGTACTATAGGTAAAAAAGTCGGTGAAATATTTTTAAATTATTATTTTGATAAACAATCCAACCAACAAACAACTTATATCCAATGGCAAAAAGATATTGCTACCGCAAAACAATTTTATTCCAAAGAAATTGCGTCAACAACATTGGATAAATTTGTAACATTAACATGTTTAATAAACACCGGTCTTTCAAAAGATTTCCCGTCTGCAAAACAAGAAGCAAAAAATTATGCACAGTTTATGTCTAAAGAAATAGATAAATACAAGAAAGCTCAGCTTACAAGCTTGGCGGAATACAATCTTGCTGCATTGGAACAATATTTGTCTGCAAACGGGTATGAAGAACTTAAGGAAAAGTTAAGAGTAGGGAGATAAAACAATATAATGAAAACAATAAAACCTGCAAAAACATTGCAAGAATTATTAAAAAATATTCAAAAAGAAACAGAAAATAAAACCTCTGTTTCCAACGGAAAATTGAAAAACGATTTTGGTAACACATACTATTTTACAAATAATAAAACAAAAGCCAATAAATTGAATAATATATTAGTTTCTGAAGTTGCACAATCTCAAACAAAAACAATAATACCGCCTGCAATAATTCCTTACACAATAGGATTTGTACAACTTGCTTCACTTGCGAAATTCGGTTCGATAGATACGCTGAATATATGCGAATATACGGACGAGTGGTTCGGAATGTTTATTTATTCTCTTACAACAAAAACAATTCAAGATTCGTTTTTTAAAGACAGATACGGAACAACGGAGAACAAAAGAGCCAACCTTTCAAAAGATTTCAGGAACTTTATCAGAGATATAACATTAAACTTAAAAGAAGAAAAGTTGGATGAACTTATAAAAGCGGAAACTTTTCAAGATGAAACATCAAAAATGTTTGTTGATACATATCAAGAATATAAAACTGTTGAACAAGAATATAAATATTCAAAAAACAAGTTCATACATTCCCTTTCCGCATACAAATACTTATATGAAGCAGTTATAGGGAAAAAAGAAATAAACCCTGTAAATAAAGTTATTATAGTGGAAAATTATGATATGTTGGAACCGATATTTCAAAAAATATTGGAAAAAATAAATTGTCCCGTATTTGTAATAGAAGATGAAAAGTTTGACGAAAACAATTATAAAAATAATACCGAAATATACAATTTTATGACACCGCTTGATGAAGCTGAATTTGTGGGTTGGAAAGTAAAAGATTTAATGCAACAAGGGGTATCGGGAAGTGATATATCCGTATGTTGTGCAAACAAAAAAGCGGCAGAAGTGCTGGAAACTGTTTTTGACAGATTTAAAATATCCGGTGAAAAACAAACTAAATTAATAGAAAACAGATATTACAGGTTGGTAAAAACATTATTTAACATAATTTATAAACAAGATACAAACTATATAAATTTGCAGGATATTTTCTACGATAAAAAATCGAAGTTTATGTTGGAACACGGCTTTTTCAAATTGAACAATATCTTTATAGAAAAAGGTGTGACAGTTAAAATAAATAAAGTTGAAAGTCTAATAAAAACCGTAACGGAATTTATGGAACAAAATAAGAGTGAAGAAAAGTATGCTGAAACTATAGAAAAACTAAATTCATTTTTAGAACTCACACAAAATCAAAACTTAAAAATTACCGAAATAGCCAACCGAGTTATTAACGATAAATACGACAAACAAATTATAAACGATATAATGATTGCCTTATTCGAGTTGGATACAATCCTTGCAGGGCAAACAGGGGAAACATACATCAAAAATGCTATAGCATTGTTTAGTGTGTTGGATGACCGCGAAATAAATTCAACAAGAGAAAAACTGTTTTTAGATACACAAGATAATTATGAAAAGGAAGATACATATAACATAGAAATAGCAAAAATAGAACAATTAAAAACATTGAAATCAAAATATTTGCTTATATGCGGGTTAAGTGCAAGTTTCGATAAGAATATACAGTTATCCTACCCTTTAAAAATTGCTAAAGCATTGGAACTTGAAACAATAGAAGAAAAGAAATTGTTAATAGCACAAAGTATAATATCAGCAATAAACCTTTCAGATAAAAATTATATAAGTTATCCTTATCTTACAATGGAATGTAAAGAAGAAGGTAAATCTTCACTTATAAAAACTCTTATACATTTATTACCGAAAAATAAAAATGTGATAGGTGAAAACGGAAGATTATTAAAATCTACGGATGTTATAGTGTTAAAAGATAACAAACAACCTGACAGAACATTCCTTATGGATAACAAAAGTTCAAAATCAAAAGAAATTCAATTGGTGGATTTTAAAAAAGAGTTATTTAAAAATATAACATTAAAAGATTTGTTGGAACAAGTGTTGTCTAAAGGCGAAAAAGGAAAATATCATATATCTGCAACTGATTTTGTTCATTTTATACAATGCCAAAGACAGTTTGTATTTTCTATGATTGCAAAAAAGTGTAATATGGAAACAAAAGATACGGATGGTGTAATAAATACTAAAAACGGAAGTTTTAAACATAAAATATTTGAAATTGCCGCACAACAACAGGATTTTGTTTCAAAAGATGTAGAAAAAGTACTAAAAGTTTTAAAAGACAGTACTGAACAAGTTCTAAATGAAACAGACATATCACAATTCTTTTTAGGTACAAAAGAAACATTGTTAACACAAATAGAAAAACATGAAATGCCGTTGTTTGCTAAAAACGAAGTTGAAAGACAAAAAAAATATAATCTTACTGTGCAGGAAACAGAAAAGAAATTCTTTTACGAAATTCCGGGAACGGATTTCGGTATAAGTTGTAAGTTCGACAGAATAGATAAATCTTCCGATAATAAAATCTTTTTATGGGATTATAAAATGGGACATCCAAAAAAAGATACAGTTTCGTTTATAATGCCTCAAAAAAAAGTTTTTAATAATGATGATAGAATTATTCAACTTGCCCTTTATATGTATATTTACGACAAATTGCTTAACTTTAAAAATTTATACGGTGCCAATATTTATATAAACGGCAGAGATAATTTGGGAGAGGAATGTTATAACCCTGAAATAGAGAATTTATTAAATAAATCTATAGAATATTTTAAAACAGCTTTGAATAATAATATAGATGTTTTACCTTTAACTAATACAGAATTATGTAATGATAGCAGAAAATGTGATTATTGTGCTTTTAATTATGCTTGTAACATTATAGATTAAAAATAGTCGTCATTCTGAACTTGATTCAGAATCTATAGTCGTTAAACCGCGAAAGCGGTGTCATCCCGTACTTGATACGGGATCTCGTAGTTGCCGTTAAACTTTAAACTATAAGCTATAAGATTTAAGCTAGAGGATAATATGATTAACGAATTTATAAATGCGTCTGCAGGAACAGGAAAAACTTATACATTGTTAAACAATATATTTGTTTATAATAACGGCATTCCTGCAGTCGATTATAAAACAGCAGTAGAAAATATTAATAAAAGTGTTTTTTTAACATTTTCAAATTCTGCAACTGAAGAAATAAAAGACAGAATTTTTAGAGGTTTATTGCAATGTAAAGACAAGCCTAAAACCACATTAAGCGAAGATATTGTCGAACAAGGTATAGATATGAAAGTTTATACCATTCATTCCTTTGCTCTTGAAATGGTAAAAAAGTTTAGATATAAGTTAGGTCTTCCTTCGGAAGTGGATTTTTCTGATGATAGTGATCCTGTATGGGATAATTGTGTTAAAGAATTCTTTTATAAACATTGGAACTACGATTCTTTAAAAGAAATATTACAAATAAAAGAGAGCAATAAAGAACAATCCGCACTTTTCGAATTGTTTTGGCTGCTTACCAACAAGGGGAGTTTTGAACAATTCATTACGGAAAAAGGTGTAACAGTATTTTTCCTTGCATCGTTAGGAAAATCGTCTGCCTGCAATATCGATTCCGATAAAACAAAAGAGAAAATAAAAGAATTGTTTAAAGCATTGGATACGGATATCTTTTCGGACTTCTCAAAACAGATTTATAAAATAAAAGAAACTTTTTCATATATAGAAACGAATGTTAATTATAAACAAGAAAAAAACTCTGAAAAAGAAAAAGTAGAAGCATATTTACCGTTTTTAAAAAATGTAACGGAATTGTTAAATATGTGTTCTTGTTTTACCGAACAAATATTGTTGTATATAGGTGAAGAATCTTATATGCCTAAAATGTTTGTTAACGGAATATTCGATTTTGACGCTGTGATATTTTTGTTTATAAAATATCTTGTAAATAATAATATTAATAATTTCTTGCAAGAGCTTAAAGATGAAGATTATACCTTTGAAAATCTTTATATAGATGAAGCTCAGGATAACGATGTTATACAAAACTATTTTATTATATTATTCGGTGCGGCAGATTGCCCGGTAAAAGTTACAATAGTGGGAGATATAAAGCAATCTATTTACGGTTGGAGAAACTCTTATCCGAAAGAGTTTTTTGAAATAGGTAAAGAATGTAAACAATCTTTAACCGGTATAATTAAAACGACATCTCTTTCAATAACAAGAAGAATATTGTCTAAAGAAACAGTGGAGGCAATAAATAAAGTTTGTTCTTATGTTAAAAAATCTTTTGATTGGTGGTTTGAAAAAGAAGATTTACTTTCAGAAAATGACAGTATAAAAAAATGTAATAAATCTGCAAGAATCGAACATTGGACAGGTTTATCTTTAACGGATGAATATAAAAACAAACTGAAAGAGTTTCTTTCTCGGGGAAATAATGCCGTTTTAGTCAGAAAAATAAAATATGTGAACAAATTAAAAGGTTTGTCTGATGTATTAAATGAACTTAATGCAAATTACAGGTTATCTTTATCAATTTCCGAACAAGATGAACAAAAAGTAAAAACATTAAAGCCCGAACTCGAATTTATAAAGGTATTATTTGGTGCATTATCACAAGATTTATCAACTAATATACCATTTACAATGTTTTGGACACCATCGGGACAATATATAACAAAAAACATTTTTAATAAATTGGAAAATAAAGAATCTTTTATTGAAAAGTTTAAAACAATATTTAAAAAGTTATATACCGATGCACAAAACAATATTTATTCCAACAGAATAGAAGCGATTTATAAATTACTTGATGAATATGATATTTGGAATTGTTTATCTCACAAATTTTCGAATGACATTGATTTAATGGAAACAAGAAGAAAGTTTTGCCATATACTTACAAGAGCACAATTAGCGGAAAATAAAAAAACACAAAATCTGAACAGCACATCTTTTATAGATACGGCAAAAGCAATTATTGAAACGGGAGATATAACATTGTCTTCCTATTCAATAGAAACAGAAGATATTCTTGCAGACAAAAATTCTATTGATGTTATACAATACACGGATCAAAAGGTTTAACTTACGATAAAGTTGTTGTTGTTACCGAAGAAGGCAAAAACTTCTTTACAAGTCACGAAAATTTTCAAGAACAAGGGTTGGATACACACGGAAAAGAATATAAAATGTTGTTCAATATAGATTTTAAAAACATTTTACAACCCAGCCCGGAAATAACAATATCTTATTTCCCTTATTTGAATAATATCCCTGCATATATTTTAAAGAGCGGACAAGAACTTTGGAAAGGTTCTTTGTATTTATACAGAGAAATTAAAAAGTTAATAATGTCGGAAAGTTTAAATCTGTTATATGTGGCACTAACAAGAGCAAAAACAGACATTATATTTATAAATATTGCAAAACCTAAAAAAGAAAAAAAATCTTCAAAGAAAACTACCGTAACAAAAGAAACGGATTCCGTAATTGATTTTTTTGAGAAATTTGTTAAATGTAAAATAGAAACAGATGAAAAAAAAGAAAAAACAGTTGATAATCCGCCGATTGTTTATATTTCAAACGAAAACAGGTTTGAACAAATGGATATATCTAAATCCGTAAAAACAAAATCCGTCAGGAGTGAAATAAAAAGTAAAATCAGCAAAAAATATGAGAAAGGTGTTCTTAACAGTTTAGACAGAATGGAAAAAGTTAAAATCGGTAGTATGTTACATAATGCCGTTCAAAACATTTTACCTAAAACAAAAACCGCAAAAGAGTTTATGAATTGTGTGGATGAAATAAAAACGGATATTCAAGATACAGATTCTTTACAGTATCAGGCGATAGATATATTGTCTAAAAACAATAAAATTATTGAAGATAACGAATCTGTTTTAAATCAAAATTATACATTCAGTAATGAAGTCCCGATATGGCATTTTAACAGTGACGGAACATTGATAAAAGGTTCCATAGATACATTAGGCTTTAAAGATGATGAAGCTTTAATTATTGAATATAAAGTGTTGTTTGATGATAAAAGTTCGCAGAAGGATTTGGCGGATTCCCAAATGCAACAATATGCACAGATGTTAGAATTTATAAAAGATTCGGATATTACGATAAAAAATAACTATATGCCGTTTACTGCGAACGGTTTATAGTTTGTTGTTTGTATATTTGTCATACCGCACTTGATGCGGTATCTCGTCGTAAAAATCTGTCATTCCCGAAATTTGTAATCGGGAATCTAGTAGTTGTTGTTAAGTTGTCATTCTGAACTTGATTCAGAATCTATAGCTGTTAAACCGCGAAAGCGGTGTCATCCTGTACTTGATACGGGATCTCGTCGTTGTAGTTGCCGTTAAGTCGTCATTATGAACTTGATTCAGAATCTATAGAAATTAGTCCGAAGTACACAGAAAATACTAATTTCTAATTAATAATTGTAATAAAATTATGACAATAAAGATATTAAAAGAAAACTATAAATCCATAGCTAAAGCGCAACTTGCATTACTTCAATATAGTTCCACGTTACAATATCAATATCCTAAAGATATTGACGAAGAAAGGTTGTTGTGTGTAACAATGGGATTACAAACAATATGTAACAAAATATTTGCTTATCAACCGTCACAGGAAGATATCTCTTATTCAATAAAATCAAAATTGAACACATATTTTATTTTTAAAAAGAATTTAAAGAAACCGGATGATTCGGCAAAGGAACAATTCAATAAATATTTATCTTACAGTAATCTTATCTATAATTTCGTTACAAAATCACCGATTATAGATATAACTAAACAAATAAAAACAGTAAAAGATTACAATGCCATAAAGCATTTACAGGAAGAATTGTTAAACAAGGAAGATAAAAAGCCGTTTTCAAGAACAATAACCGAATACGATATAGAACATAACAAAGTATATATATCAAAAGAAGATTTTAGTAAAGTATGGGACATTATAATATCTTCAAACTCAACAATAAATAATAATATGAAAAATTCGTTTGTCAGGGGAAAATATATAGCATTGTTGACTAACAAAAAGTTAATAGAAACTTTAAACTCACCACAATTTTATAAAGGGTTGGTAAGTGATAGCATAAGAACGGCAGTGTCAATAATAAAAGATATATTTCAACTGATGACAGAAGAACAAAAAAATAAAATTTATGACCTTACCAACACATGTTTGGCAGACTATAAAACTGAAATTTATAGTTTCCAAACAGAACAGGAAGATACAAGCAAATATCAATTTACAGACTTGTTTTATGTTACCGACAAATACAAACTGAAATCTGCATTAAGTTTTTTTATAAGTTTAATGATGAAAGATAAAACAGATTTATTTTATATTAAGTATCAAATAAACAAAATTAACGACACTTTCTTTGCAAATTTCGATTCTTTGTTAGACACATCAATAGAAACATTCAACGAAGAGTTTAATAAATTGGAAAATATTAAAGAATACGACCTGTGGCAAAGTGAAACCTTTAGAATGATATGGTTAATATTCACCATTTGGTTCAGAAAAGAGTACCAAACAAAAAGTAGCCTGTAAGGCAACTTTTTGGGAAAGAAAATATTATATATTTTGAATATATTAAATTAAGGGAGAAATATGAATTTTAAATTTTTAGATGGTAAAACAAACGAAGAAATAAAGTTTTATATTAATGAAAATATAGATAATAAAAAAGAAATATCTTTTTATTTGGCAGAAAAAGGTAATTTAGAACTAATAAAATATTTAATAAAAGAGAAAAAATTAGATGTTAATAGTAAATCTTATTTCCATAATAAAACAGTTTTGTCTTCATCTTGTAAAAGTGGAAATATAGATTTAGTAAAATATTTAATAAAACATGGAGCTGATGTTAATGTTAAAAACAAATATGGACAAACAATTTTGTTTTCTGCTTGTGAAAGTGGAAATTTAGAGTTAGTAAAGTATTTGGTAGAAGAAAAGAATTTGGCTGTTAATGTTAAAAACAAATATGGACAAACAATTTTGTTTTCTGCTTGTGAAAGTGGAAATTTAGAGATATTAAG
>JAFXOB010000029.1 GCA_017529005.1 Elusimicrobiota bacterium | reverse complement strand
GTAACAGAGAGCTTGTTGCAAGAGTTAGAGCTTTGTTAAGACGTATATCAAGGAATGAAAGTAAAGCCGTTAATTTAGAAGTTGACGGGTTGGTTATGAATTTAGAAGCAAGAACCGTAGCTATAAAAGGAAAAGAATTAAAATTGAGACCAAAAGAATTTGATTTGTTATATATGTTTTTATTAAAGCCTAATATTGTTCTAAGCAGAGAATATATTTTGGAAAACGTTTTTGATTATAATATAGGTGTTACAACCAGAACGATAGATACTCATATTAAAAATTTAAGGCAAGCACTTGGCAGTTGGGGAGATAAAATTAATACGATTTTTGGCAGAGGTTTTAAGTTTGTACCGGATGTAAAAAAGAGATAAAATTTTTGTATAATATATGTTTATAAAATAAATTTAAGGATATTCTCAAGTATGTATATAAAAAAAATAGTAGTTCTTGTTTTATTGATAGCATTTATTTTACTGCCGTTCCAAAATGTTTATGCAACAGGTAAAGTTTTTGCTTTAAACCCTGATCCTGTAAGTTCCGGTATGGGGGATGCCGGTGTTGCATTAATGAGTCAATTTGCAACGGGTGCAAATTTAAATCCTGCATCAACAGTTGGTGTTTATAGAACGGTTGCAACATTAGCAGTATCAAATATTACGGGAAATATTCAATATGATTATGCAAGTGTTGCTTTTTTAAGTTCAATAGGTGTGTTTGGTGCATCGATAATGTATGTTGACTATGATACAGGAGATTATTTGGATAATTTAGGCAATAATGTAGATGATTTAGGTGCAAGTTATGATATTTCCGCTATATTAAATTATTCTTTGCCGTTAAAAAGATTTCTTCCCACTTTTATTGATTATGGCGGTTTCGGTGCAAGTTTAAAATTTATCAGAAGTTCTTTAGCCAGTTATATTTCCGAAGCAATTGCTTTTGATTTCGGTGGTCTTGTTGCTATACCTACAATAAAATGTTTAAGTTTTGGTTTTGCAGTAAAAAATATAGGGACATATCAAAAATATGTTAAAGAACAATTTACATTGCCGCAAACATTGACTTTTGGTTTGGGGTTTAATTATGAAGATTTTTATAATCTTAAAGTTGCATTGGATTTTAATGACATGAAAGATTATGAAGATTATACAAGTGTAGGTTTTTCTATAAATCCGGTATATTTTTTAGCATTTAGGTTTGGTTTGAAATTCGGCGGAGACTCGATATTTAATAATACCAGAATGGGTGTAGGTTTACAATTCAAAGGTGTAAATTTTGATTATGCTTTTATTCCAACAACGGATTTAAATGCTACACATCAATTTAGTTTAAGTGCTGCATTTGGAACTTTTACAGATCAAAAAAGAGCGTATGAGTATTATTTGAACAGCCATTTTAGAGATGCTGAGGCAAGTTTTTATGCTAAAGATTTTGTAAGGGCAAGAGAACAATTTGATGATATATTGGCTGTGTATCCGGATCATGTTCCTTCGCAGGAATATTTACGAAAAACCATAGATGAACTTGCAAAAATAGATGATTACAATATAGATAAAATTAACAGATATATGAAAAAAGCGGATAAAGCTTTGGCCAAAAACGATGTTGTCACGGCAGATAAATATTATAGAAAAGCATTGGAGATAGATCCTACAAATAAATCTGCAAAATATGGTATAGAAAAAGGAGATCTTGCAACACATAATGTTAAAGTTGAACAGGCAAGAGCCGAAAATAGTGATAGAATAGAGTATTTATGGGCAAGATATGAAAAATTCTATAAAAAAGGTGATTTGGTTAGAGCAAGAGACACATTAAAGTATTTACTTGATATCGATTCTGAAAATGGGCTTGCAAATGAAAAGATAGTTGATTTGGATAATCAATTATCAAAGATTGCGTCCGATAAATCAAACGATTTATATAATCAAGGTATGAAATATTATAAAGCCGGAAAATATGATGAGGCTATAAAATATTTTGAAGCTGTTGTTGTTGCTGCACCTCATAGACTTGATGTTCAGGATTTAATAGATAAAGCACAAAAGAATATTCAGGAAATTGCTGAAGCCGAAAGACTTTCCGCATTAGAACAAGAACAAAATAAAGTAAGAGATCAATTATATGCAGCTTATGATGCCGGTTTGAAAAATTATGAAAAAGGTAAGTTGGAAGAATCCGTTAAATATTTTGAAAAAGCTAAAAATATTGCAGAAAAGTATGAATTTGACGAATATTATAAAAATGCAAAAAATTATATATCAAAAATCAGTGCAAATTTATCTGAAAAATATTATAAACAAGGTTTTGCGGCATTTAGGAAAAATAAATTTGAAGATGCTGCAAGTTTATATAAGAAATCATTGGAATACAATCCTGGAAATACTTCCGCCCAGTTTGAGTTGGAAAGAGTTGCGGATCAAGTTGCTCAGAGTTTCTATGAAAAGGGTATGACGGCATATAGTAAAAATGAAATGGATAAGGCAAGAGAATATTTTAGAAAAGCTTTATATTACAGACCAAATAAAACAGAAGCAAAAAGAGCTTTAGAAAGAATAAGATGATAAAAAAAACAGTATTGAATTTATTGATTATAACTTTTTTGTTGGCACCGGTTTATGCTAAAAGCAACAAACTAACTGTTTATCCAAACCCTTGGATTCCGGAGTCCGGAAAATCACTTGATACTAAAAGAGGTGATCAAATGAAGCACGGCTCTTATACTGCTGACGGTTGGATAAAATTTAAAGGTGTTAATGCCGGAGAGAAAGAAGATTGCCATGGAGATTTAAGAATATATGATATTACGGGACATCTTGTAAAATATAAAGAATGGACTATTGCTGAAGAAAAGAGTATTCCTCTTCCGCAGACTCATAAAGAGGGTGATAGAATGCGAATTGTTCATTGGGATGGGAAAAATAATGATTATGAATATGTGGAAAGCGGAGTATATATTTGGATTATAAGAGAAAATGATGGCAGTAAATATGATGGTAAGGTTGTAGTTGTAAGATAGTATAAAAAAGATAAAATAAAAAGCAGTTGACTTTTATTTAGTTTTTATATAAAATCTTATAAACTCTCTATTTTGAGAGTTGTTCTTTTTTTAATGTTTAAAAGTTTTGGGGGTGTCGCATAGCGGTCTAGTGCAGCAGACTGTAAATCTGCCGGACTTTGTCCTTCGGTGGTTCAAATACATCCGCCCCCATTTACTGTGCGGGAGTAGCACAGTGGTAGTGCTCCAGCCTTCCAAGCTGGCCATGCGGGTTCGATTCCCGTCTCCCGCTCTTTTTATTTCTATCTGAGTTTGCCGAG
>JAFXOB010000225.1 GCA_017529005.1 Elusimicrobiota bacterium | reverse complement strand
TTCCGATACTTGGTTTTGTTATGATATTATGTGAATTAGTTGATAAAATTTTAAACAAATTTAATATATCAAAAAAAATTACAATATGTTTTTCTTGTTGCTTATTAATAGTATTTTTCTTTTTATCAAATATTAAAGCGGACAAATATATAAACGAACATATTTATTGGAATAATGCATATAATGATGCACCGAATTATCATGTTGCATGTTTATTTAAAGCTTATATTGAATTTGAACAAGGCAATTTTGAAAAAGCGGAAGAATTGATGAAAAAGATAATGGAATATAATTACAACTTATATGTTTCGAATTTTGCAATTCTTTTGTTTGAAGAAAAAAAATATGAAGATGCTAAATTTTTATTTATAGAATCCATAAAACAAAATATATCCGTTGCTTTGTCCTATGAATATTTAAGTAAGATATTTTTATATTATAATGAAACGGACAAAGCATTAAAATGTGCAAAGCTTGCGGTTGAAAAAGAACCTTATACGAAAGAATATAAGGAATATTTACAAAAATTAACAAATGAAACAAATAATATTTAACCGTCCCGTAATATCAATTTTAATTATATATATTTTCGTAATAGTAATTTTAAATTATTGCGGGTATTTTTTACCTGAAAATAATAGCGTTTTGATAAACAACGTTTTAAAATCGGCAGAACTTACCGGTAAAGTAATAACCGAACCCATGCAAAAAGAAGATAAGCAACAATTTGTTTTGGAAGTTTTTGATTTAAACGGGAAAAAAATAAAAAAAGAAAAAACATTGGTTTATGCTTCAACGGCATATAAAATAGAATACGGTGATATTGTTTTTGTATCCGGGAAACTGAATATTCCCGAAAAACCGGTGTTTCCTTATATTTTCAATTATAATTTATATCTTCAACGAGACCATATTTATACGATTTTTTATCAACCAAATTTTGAACTTATCGATAAAAAACCAAACAAAATAAAACAAGTTTCTTTCAAAGTGAAAAATAATATAGAAAATAAAACAGATAAATATTTCAGAGCTCCGGTCAGTTCCGTGTTAAAATCTATGATTATCGGTTCAAAATCAGCTCTTGATAAAGATATAAAAGAGGATTTTATTAATACGGGACTTATGCATATTCTTGTTATAAGCGGACTTCATATAGGTTTTTGTGTTGCAGTATTTATGTTTGTTTTTAAATTAATGGGTTTAAAATTAAATTATGTTTATCTTTTAACAATACCTACGGTATTCTTTTATGTTTTATTGACAGGTTCTAATCCGCCTGCAATAAGAGCGGCAATAATGGTAACATGTTTGCTGTTTTCTCTTATACTTAACAGGGAACCGTTAATTTATAATGCATTGGCTTTAGCTGCTTTAATAATATTAATATTTAATCCGCAAAGTTTGTTTACCGCAAGTTTTCAGCTTTCTTTTTTTGCAACATTAGGACTGTTATATTTGTATCCCAAGTTTAGTATGTGTTTTGGCAAAATAAAGAACAAATATGTTAGATATGTTTGGGATATCTCTTGCGTTACAATATCGGCGCAAATAGCGCTTATACCGTTACTTATTTTTTATTTTGGTAAATTATCGGTTATATCTTTCGTTTTAAATTTGATTATAGTTCCGATAATTCCCGTAATTATTGTCTTGTTTTTTGTGTTTTATGTATCAACATTTATATCTTATTATGTTTCATTATCGGTATCTTTGTTATTATCCCGGCTTTTAAAACTGATTCTGTATATTATAAATTATTCGGCAAGTCTTGATTATTCTGTAGCTTTTTTTGCCGTTCCGTGTATTGTAATGATAATTTTTTATTATTTTTCAATTTATATCATGTTGGAATTTAAAAATAAAAAAATACTTGGTTTTTTATTTATTTTTATTTGTTTTATGTTTATAAATCCTTTTGAACAAAAAACATTTACTAAAATTTTTGAAGGAAAGAAGAACATAACTGTTCATATGAAAGAAAACGGAAATAAAAATATTATTATGTTTAAAGAAATAAAGAAAGATAAATTTTATTTTAATAATTTGGAACAATATTTGTTGGCACAGGGAATAGATAAAATAGATTCTTTATATATTGATATGCCAAATGATGATATACAAACAAAATTTAAGAAAGTTTATATAAAAAACATATTAAAAAATGATAATAAATTTGTTTTTTAGAAATACGAATTTGTGTTGCTAAAAAGTTTGACAATAAATAAACTTATTATATATAATGATACTCAATATAAAATGTATAAAATTTAGTTATAGGAGCGATGTAATGAAAAATTATTTAGTAATTGCTTTTCTATTTTTATGTTTAGTTGTTAGTTCTTGTGCAAAAAAACAAACCGTTGCACCGGAAGATGAAGAATATCAAGATCAAGTAGAGCAAATTTCCGATTTGGATTCTGCTTTATTGGAGCCGGAAGAATTTTCTAAAGAACCATCTTTGAGAGGAGTTGAATTTGAACAAAAAATTTCTTTAGGAACAGTATATTTTTCTTTTGACAGCAGCAAAATTCCGGATAATGTATTAAGAATATTAAAAGAAAATGTAAAATATTTAAAAGCAAATCCTAATTTAAATGTTGTTGTTGAAGGACATTGTGATGAAAGAGGAACGATTGAATATAATTTGGCATTAGGACAAAAAAGAGCTGTAAAAGTAAAAGAATATTATGTTCAATTGGGAATTGCTCCTAATAGAATAGCTACGATATCTTATGGTGAAGAAATGCCTCAAGATAACAGACATAATGAAGCCGGTTGGGCAAAAAACAGAAGAGCAGAAACAAAAGTTATAAGATAGATTGATAAATGAATAAAAAAATAGTTTTATTATTACCGTTGTTTATGTTTTGCGGTTGTGCTGCGACAACATCGCAGTCCAGTATTGATGAATTGAAAAAAGAAGTTTCTAAACTTCAAATAAAATGTGCAAGTTTAGAAACAAAACAAGCAGAGGTATATTCTAAATTTGAAGAAAATTTAGTAAATACGGATACTGCAAATGCATCAATTCAGGAATTATATAAAAAAATGGCAAAGATATCTCAAGATTTAAAAGATCTTGAAGTAACCGTTAAAAACCAAAAAAATGATAATGCTAAAAATGTACCGCTTCCTTCTAAATTATATGAAAATGCGTATAACGATTTTTTGATGGGTAAATATGAAGTCGCTATAGTGGGTTTTAAATCTTTTTTGAAACAATATAAAGATCATGATTTGGCTGTACAGGCTCAGTATTATATTGCAGAGGCTATGTATTCTCAAAACAAATTTGCCGAAGCTTATGAAGAGTACAAGAAAATCGGAGAATTATATTCTGATTCAGAGTTTTTATCTTCTGCAAGATTGAAGATGGCTTTATGTTTGGAACAATTGGGGAAAAAAGAAGATTCTATTGTCGTTTTGCAATCTATAATAAAAGATTATCCGAAAAGTGCTGAAGCTTTTACGGCAAAAGAAAAAATAAAAATTTATACAAATGAGAAGAATAAATAGTTTTAGTTTAGTTCCTTGTATTGTTTTATCAATAGTCATTCATAGTTTGGTTTTTTTTGCTATTTTTTACAAGAATAGTAAAAAACATGTTTTTATACAGGTTCCTTTTGAAGTTTCTTTTTATTCTCCGGTTCAAACAAAGGTGCCGGAATCGGTTGAACCGAAAGAGGTTGTTAAGCCCGTAGAAGAGCAAAAACCGGTAGAAGAAATAAAACCTGTGGAAGAAAAACCTGTTGTTAAGAAGAAAAAGAAGAAAAAAGCGGCAAAGAAAGATACTATTGTAGTAAAGAATAAAGAAAAAGAGAAGAAAGAAGAAAAGCCTGTTGAAGAAAAGGTTGTTGAAGAAAAACCTGCAGAAGAAAAACCGCAAAGTGCTGAAAACAGCAGTTCAATTATTTCTTCAAATAAAGGCATAATGTTGGAAAATAAGAATTTTAAATATTCTTATTATACAAATACGATAGTAAAAAAAATTGGTAAATATTGGCAGTGGTCGAGCGTTACATCTACATATAGGGCCGTAATTTATTTTAAAATAGCAAGAGACGGTTCAGTTTACGATATAAAAGTAAAAGAATCTTCTTCCGATCAAAATTTTGATCAAAATGCTATAAGAGCAATAGAGTTGGCGAGCCCGTTTGCACCATTACCATCAAGTTATGAAGATAATTATTTAGGAGTTTACTTTGAATTTAAATTTCATTAACAAATTTTTAGTTGTGTTTTTATTTTTAAATTTTTTCTGTTCATATGTTTGTGCAGAAAACGATATTTATTTATCTTTGTCAGGTACAGGCAGCAGGGCCAGTATAGGACTTTCCGAGTTTGTTCCAAAAAACGGTTTTTTTGAAGAAATGAATATGTCGAGAGATTTTAAAGAAACACTTGAAAATGATTTAATATTATCAAGACATTTCAATGTTGCCGTTGCTAATTCTTCTTATAAGTTTGATTTGGATTCACAATTTTCCTATTGGAGTGAAAAGGGTGTTTCGGTATTATTAACCGGTACAATTTCCATAATAGATCAAACAAAACTTATTGTTGATGTTAAATTGTACGATATAGAAAGTCAGCAACTTATATGGGAAGACAGATATAGCGGTTCTGCTAATAATTACAGATATATTGCTCACAGAATAAATGATGAGGTTGTAAAGAGATTTACAGGTGAAGAAGGGGTTGCTTGTTCAAAAATAGCTTTTATAAACAATAATACAAAGTTTAAAGAAATATATCTTGTGGATTATGACGGTTATAATTTAAGAAGATTAACGAAAGACAACAGACTTAATGTTTTGCCTAAATGGGTGCCTAACAGTCCTCAAATAATATATACATCTTATTTGTATAACAATCCGGATTTATTTATTTTGGATATTGCAAAAAATAAAAGAAAAGCTTTATCTACGATTCAAGGATTAAATTCTCCTACAACTTTTTCTCCGGACAGAAAAACAATGGTTGCAACATTGTCAAGAGGTGTTTATCCTAATTTATATCTGTTGGACAGCAGCGGAGTCGTTATAAGAAGATTAACGGAAGGCAGGTATATAGATACAAGTCCTTCTTTTTCTCCAAGCGGTAAGGAAATTGTTTTTATATCGGATAGAGCAGGATATCCTCAAATTTACATAATGGACATTGACGGTGTAAATCTAAGAAGATTGTCAACTAAAGGTAATTGTGATTCTCCTATGTGGTCACCAAAAGGAGATAAAATAGCATTTACAATGAAATATGACGGAACTTTCGATATATTTTTATATGATTTACCAAAACAAAGAATTATAAGACTTACCGAGGGACAGGGAAGTAATGAAAATCCTTGTTGGTCACAAGACGGACGATTCATTGCTTTTTCTTCAACTCGTTCAGGTAAGAGTGAAATTTATATTATGGGTATGGATGGATCGGGAGTCAGAAAACTTGTAGATATATCCGGTGAATCTTTTACTCCCACATGGTCATATGGATTATAATAGTTTATAAAAAGGAATTTAATAATTATGTTTGAAGGGAAAAGCTTTTTTGAAATTTTGGCTATCGGCGGTTGGACATTATATCTTTTATTTGCATTATCTATATTATCTGTTTCGATAATATTATTGAAAATTATTGAATTTAAGAGAAAGTCAAAGATAAAAACAGATAAGTTATTGACAAAAATAAAAAATTCGTTGATGAAAGGTTCTATTACCGGCATTTTGGATTATTGTCAATTATTGAATACTCCGGTATCTAATACAATCATAGCCGGACTTATTAGATTTTCCGATTTTGGTGATTCTAATGTTGAAGATTCTATGAGACGAACGATTACAAAAGAAACGGTAAAATTAGAAAAATATACTACGATTCTTGCTACTATAGGTGCCGTATCCGTGTATATAGGATTATTTGGAACTGTTTTAGGTATCATTCGTTCCTTTCATGATATTTCTTTGGCAGGTTCCGGAGGTATTTCCGTTGTTATCGGCGGTGTTTCGGAATCTTTAATTGCAACTGCTGCAGGTTTATCCGTTGCAATTCCTGCCGTTGCGGCATATAATTTTTTTACAAAAGCTATAGATAATTTTGTAGTTGAAATGGAATATTCAATTTCTGCATTAAAAGAAATTTTGGATATGGCAATAAAAATCGGAATATCAAAAAATGGCAAATAACAGAAAAAAAGTTGTTGCAGATATAAATATAACCCCGTTTACGGATGTTGTTCTTGTTTTACTTATAATATTTATGATTACAACACCTATGTTATCACAGCATCAAATAAAGGTGGATTTGCCTGAAGCCGCTGAAACAACAGAGAGAAGTGAAGATAAAATTATAGAGATAACAATAGATAAAGAAGGTTTTATTTATGTTGACGGAACTCAATTTCATAATGAATATGTAGAGCAGGCTATAAAAGATAAGATAAGAAAATATCCGGATAGACCGGTTGTTATAAAGGGTGATAAAGAGATAAAATACGATTTGGTAGTAAATGTTATGGATAAAGCCAAAAAAGCCGGAGTTTCTAAATTCGGTTTAGCAATAGATATACCGAGTGGTATTGAAAAGAACACCTAATCTGTCAAAATGAAAAAAATATATACTCTTGTTTCTATAATAATAGTTTCTGTTGTATTAAACATTCTTTTTTACACTTCAAATATTGTTGATATTTCAACCGGAGAACAATTAAATAATATTATATTACAATGGCCTGTTTTTAGACTTTTCATAGAGCCTTTTTATGCATTTGCATATTATATTTTAACTATGGAAAGATCCGGTTATGTTTTTGCATTTGTATCTTGGTTATTATGGCTGGTTTTAATTACTGTTTTATTATGCAGATATAAAAATTGTAAATTGAAAAATACAATTATATCTTGTTGTTTTTCTTTCTTTTTCTTTGTGTCTTTATGTTGTATGGTTATAATTCTTCCTGTTATCGGTCCCGAAATCACAAATTTAGACGGATATAAGATCGCAGATATTCATTCTCATACAATTTCTTCAAGAGACAATATTTCAAATATGTTTTCAAGTATTAATTTTCATAGAAAACATGGTTTTACGGATTTTTTTATTACCGAACATGATAATACAAACGGATATAAAACCATACCGAATAATATAGGAACAGAACATATTTTTCCGGGAATACAGATAAGAACAACGGATGGAGTATCGGTTTTGTTGTTATCAAATAATTATTTTGAATATGAAGATTTTAAAGATAAAAGTATAAAAGATTTGATAGATTTTTCTCATTCTCAAGATATGCTTGTCATTATGCCTCATTGGTGGAAATGGCATAGACCGGATTTGAAACAACTTGTGGATTGGGGAATAGACGGTTTTGAAATTTATAATTGCGGGTATAGATATATATCAGATCAAACCAGACAACAATTAATAGATATTTGTAATGAAAATAACTTGCCTGTGTTTGGAACTACGGATTGGCACGGACTCGGTTATATGACAAATGTTTGGACAATCATAGAAGAAAAAGATAATAAAAATTTGTTTGAACTTATAAAAGAAAAGCCTAAAACAAAAATAGTTGTACATGACGTGAAAGGAAATCAATCTGTTTTAAGATATATTTTTGAACCGTTTTATTTTATGTATATATATGTTACAACCACACAACTAAAATATGTAGTAAGTTTTTATATGTTTATATTAGTGCTTATAGGATTACTATATAATATACCGGGTATGAAAATAATAAGAATTATATCTTTGTTGTTGGCTTGTTTTTTTTCTGCTTGTATTTTTTATTTTATTTACATATTGGAATATAGTTTCTGTAATAATGTTATGATACCGGAAACAATTATTCCTACTGCAGCATCACTTGTATTTATATGGCTTGTTATTTGGGGATTTTGTGACAAAAATATTTAATCTTAAAAATACAATAATCTTTGTTTTTGTTTCTGTTTTGTGGAAACTTTTTATGTCTTCTGTTCCTCTGCATTCGGATGAAGCATATTATTGGTTATGGTCTAAAAGTTTGGATTTGAGCTACTATGATCATGCACCGATGGTTGCATATTTTATTAAGTTAACAACTCTTTTTTGTAATAATGAAATTGCAGTTCGGTTTTCAAGTATAATAGTTACAATAATTTTAAGTTTTTTACTTTGGAAATTAGTAATAAGACTTTTTAATAATGAAGCTATGGCAAGTGCAAGTATTGTTATACTTCATTGTATGCCTATATTATTTACGGCATCAATAATTATTACGCCGGATACCCCGGTGTTTTTATTTCTGTCACTGGCAACATATTATGTTTGGAAACTTATAGAAACAAAGAATGTCAATTATTGGTATTTGATAGGATTGTTTTTTGGTTTATCGATGTTATCCAAATATACTGCATGTTTGTTTATTATGAGTTTGTTTATTTATATTGTTCTTGATAAAAAAATATATTGGTTTAAAAATTATCAACTATATATAGGAATATTAATTTCCGTTATATGTTTTTTACCCGTAATATATTGGAATTGGCAACATGATTGGGCATCTTTTTCTTATCAAATAGGTCACGGTTTATCAAATGATGGTATAAGATTTAATTATATCTTTGAATATTTAGGAACACAGGCGGGAGTTTTTAATATTATTTTATTCTTTCCTATATTGTATATAGGTATAAAATATTTATTTTCCAAAAATACAAAAAATATTTTTCTTGCAGCATTTTCTGTTCCGGTAATATTATTTTATGTGTTTACAGCATTAAAAAGATTACCCGGCGGTAACTGGCCTATACCTGCTTATTTTACTTTTTCAATAATTGCTGCGAAATATTTTATTGAAGGCGGTAAAATCAAACAAAGACTTGTTGCGGGTGCACTGATTTTCAATCTGGTAGTTTCTGTTATTATTGGTCTTCATGCAAAATATACAATTTTACCGTTGGATAAAATTTCAAACGATACCGCGATTGCGGATGCTACAAATTATTTTCATGGTTATAAAGAATTGGCGGAAAAATTGTTAAATGACGGTTATGAGTTTGTTGTTACTCCGGAACATCAGCTTTCTTCTTCGATTGCATATTATACAAAAAACAAAATAAAAACTTTTAGATATTCCAACGGTTCAAAAAAGACACAATTTGAAATTTGGAAAATGCCGAAAGACTTCGATTATTCAAACGGAGCCTTTGTTTATGAACCGAGAGACGATGGAAAGTTGCCTTGCAGAATATATGAGATTTTTAATTTATCACCTGATGTTGATAATGTGAAAACAATAAGAAACAATAATATTGCCAGACAATATAATATTCAAAAAATATCAAAATAAAACTTTTATGAATTTTTGCATAAAAACTTGACTTTAAATTATTGAAAAAATATAATAAGCTAGTATGAGCTTCAAAAGATTGTCTTTTATTATCGCAATTTTTTTATTTATTCCTGTTTTAGCCACAGCCGGAAAAGGTATTGGTTCTGCGGTTGAACCCAGAAGCGATTTTCGACAAACTCCGGGTTTTGTGGATGCGGAATATTTAGATGTATATGATATTGCCGTAAGAGCAGAGCTTTTATTTGAGGGCATATTCAATAAAAGAGGCGATGGTTGGTACACAACACCTCATTTAATGAATAATTATTTCAGGTACGATTCTACAGATAATAATTTAAAAGACCAAGATTGGAAAGATCGTTGGGGCCAAACAATGTGGTTGGATGTTGCTTTTAAACCGGCAACATGGGCAAGTGCACAATTCGGATTGTGTTTTATTGCGGATTATGCTTCAAGATATTGGACAACAGTTAACCATCCTCACAGAATGTTCGATGACGGACAAATAATTCCAAAATTTTCATGGAATACGGCAAAAGCAGAAATTCATAATGATTGGGCAAAATTACAATATAACAGAAATCAATTTCATTACCATTGGGGTTATGAAGGAGATATGTTCAATATTTATCAGGCAGAAACAGATCCTTATAATTTGTTGATGATAACCGGAAGAGCAATGCCTGAGTGGTATCAACTTAATATGGAAGGAAAAGCCGGTAATATTGAATTGCAATATGGTGAACCTATTACTGATTATAAACAAGGTTTTTATTTAAAATATAAAAATATATTCGGCAGTAATATAAATTTCTTTTATGTAGATCATGAAATTCCTTACGGTGATGAAGGTGAAAGAATGAGAACTGCCGAAGTTAGTACGGATTTTAATATCAGCGGCAGCACATTGCAATTAGGTGCGAAGTTTAGACCTTTCAGAATAGGTGATACTTACGATTATGTTGCTGAAAGAAATGTACCTAATAATCAGGGAACTAACGGAACAGACTTATTGATTGAGCAAGACAGAACAAATATGGGAGATGCTTTCGGTGGAGCAGCTAAAGTTTCAATACCTAAATCTTTGTGGTTTGATGTAGTTACTATGGGATATATATATGAAGGCCTTTCAGCCGGAAACAAACAAAAACTTGATTTTTCTGTTCAACAGGGCATAGGTCCTAATCTTACAGGACATTTTGCATATATGAGACAAAAACCTTTATTGCAAGCAATACCTGCAAGATCAAGTAAATGGGGACCGGACTTAATTAAAGCAAGAGGTCCGAATCAACCTTTCTGGGTATGGTGGAGAAATGAACCTACCGGATGGGATAACAGAGAAACAGATGAGTTTACTTTTACGTTTACATATGATCCTACGCCGGACACATGGTTTTATCAATATGAACCGAATACTCTCGAATCTTGGAATTTAAACCCGGAAGAAGATGCATTACTTTCCTTTGCAGCACAAGTTAAATTAACCAGGTATATGGGTGGAACAGACAGACAAGTCGGCAGAAACGAGTATGGTGAAGTAGTTTGGGAAAACTATTCCGGACTTCCTGTTTACGGTGCTTTACCTACAGACAGATATTTAGGAACCTTAATATTTTTAACAAGAATATTTTTTGATGATTATGAAGTTGTTTATGATTTTGAAGTCGGAGAAGATCCTGCAACATATTCTACAGCTTATACAAGTCAGGAAGTTTTCTTAAAAGAAATAACAGGGTTTTTTAAAACTAATTTATTAATTAATAAAGCACCTTATAGATTTAGAATGGGATATGGAAAAGATGTTTGGGGACCGGATGATTGGCACAGAGATTACGGTGCCACTTATGATGAAGTTTATTATGCTCAAATTTCAAGAGAATTTACAAAATGTATAATAGCAGGTGTTGATTATGTCGGCGGAAGAAAAACAGATTATTATGTTGTAAAAAAGATAGATGGTGTAGCTGAAAGCAGAAACGAACTTGGTACTTTTGATGAAGTAAGAACTTATGTTAGACTTATATTTGAAGGATTATTTAAATTTGGAACAAAGCCTAGAATTGAAAAAGATGAAACATTGCCGACTTGTTCTTTAAGTTTGGATCCGGATGTAATTATGCCTTCAAAAGGTCAAAAAACAACATTGTATCCTTTGGCTTATGATGAAAACGGTATAGCAACGTGGGAAATCAGATTGCTTGATAAGAATTCAAGAATTGTATATACATTTAACGGTTTGGGAGAATGTCCTGAATCGGTTAAATGGAACGGTAAAGATTTTGAAAACAGATATTTGCCTGATGATGTTTATGATGCACAATTGATAGTTAGTGATACGTTTGGTAATATAGCAAAATCAAATATTTGTAAAGTAAGATTAATTACTCCTGAACTTAAAGTTGTTGAAACCGACAGAGGACTTAAGTTGTCGTTCTCATCTAAAGTTCTCTTTGACTTTGATAAGACAAATATTAAACCGAGTGCAGATAAGATACTTAGAGAAGCTGCAAGAATATTGAATTCATACGTTCGTAACGACATTAGTGTTGAAGGTCATACGGATGCTTATGGTTCGGACGAGTACAACCAAGGCTTGTCGGAAAGAAGAGCAAGATCCGTAGCAAATTATCTTGTAAAATTAGGCGTTGACAGAAAGAGAATGTCTACAGTCGGCTTGGGTGAAAAATATCCTGTTGCAACGAACAAGACTGCTGCAGGAAGAGAATTGAACAGAAGAGTAGAAATACTCATATTGAAGAAAGATACAGAAGGCAACAAGACAACAAAAGAAGCCAATGTTGAGTATGATCTACGAAAAAATAAATAAAGGAGAGGGAAAATGAGAAAGGTATTGAGTTTGTTGGTAGCAACCGTTTTCATGGCAGGAGTAGCAGGTGTAGCATTTGCAGCACCTAAAGCAAAAACAGCAGCAAAATCTGAAGGAGCATCTTCTTTTAAAACATTTGCAGTTTATGTAGAAAATGCTTCAAAAGACAATCACTTTGCACCATCTAGATGGATGGGAGATTTTGGTGATTTGAAATTGAACCAAGCATGCACAGAAAGTCCAAGAAGTGGTAACAACTGCATCAAGATTACATATAGTGCAAAAATGACACAAGGTGCAGGATGGACAGGTATATTCTGGCAACAACCGGCAAACAACTGGGGAGAAAAGAAAGGCGGCTATGATTTGACCGGAGCAAAGAAATTAACATTCTGGGCAAGAGGAGCAAACGGTGGTGAAAAAATAGCTGAATTCAAAATGGGTGGAATAACAGGTGAATATCCTGATTCAGATTCAGCAGCAGTAGGACCAATCGAATTAACAAAAGAATGGCAGAAATATTCAATCGATTTAACAGGAAAAGATTTGAGCCATGTAATCGGTGGATTCTGTTTTGCAGCATCTAAAGATGATAATCCAAACGGATTCATAATCTATTTAGATGATATTATTTATGAATAATTAATAAATTTATTGGGGCAGGGAAATCCTGCCCCATAAAACAGGAAAAAAAATGAAAAATAATAAATTAAAAATTTTATCTTTATTAGTACTTTTAGGTTGTTTTATTTGTGCATGTGCTTCTTCAAAGGCTGCAAAAGACGAATCAAGTGCGGATACAAACAAGGCAGCTGCAAGTACAAGTGTTTCAAACTCTTTTGAGCCTTTTTATGTTTATGATGATTTTATGTCCCAAAAAAATCATTTTGCACCATCCGGATGGATGGGTGATTTCGGTGATATAAAACTTGATCAGTCTTGTTCGGATAGTCCGAAGAGCGGCAAAAATTGTATAAAAATTACATATACCGCGGAAATGGCACAAGGTGCAGGATGGGCAGGTATATTTTGGCAACAACCGGCAAATAATTGGGGCGATAAAAAGGGTGGATTTGATTTAACCGGAGCAAAAAAATTGACATTTTGGGTAAGAGGAGCAAACGGCGGTGAAAAAATAGCTGAATTTAAGATGGGTGGAATAACAGGTGAATATCCCGATTCGGATTCAGCAGCAATTGGACCGATTGAACTTACGAAAAAATGGCAACAAGTTTCTATTGATTTAGAAGGAAAAGATTTAAGTTATATAATCGGCGGATTCTGTTTTGCAGCATCTAAAGATGATAATTCGAAAGGATTTGTAATCTATTTAGATGATATTATGTATGAATAGTTTATGTAGTAAAAATAAAAATTAGTTTTTGTTTGGGTTTGAAAATGAAAGGGAATATAAAAAATTTATTATTAATTATTTTATTAAGTTGTTTTGTTTGTGCATGTGTTTCTTCAAAAACAGTAAAAACGGATGCTGATAATGCAGGCGGAAGTGAAACTTCTGCGAGCTCATTTGAACCTTTTTATGTTTATGAAGATTTTATGTCCCCTAAAAATCATTATGCACCGTCCGGTTGGATGGGAGATGTTGCAAATTTAGAGTTGGATCAATCTTACAGTCAGGAACCGCATGATGGTAAAAGTTGTATAAAAATGAGATATAATGCAGAAGGCTTGAAACAGTGGGCCGGGATTTATTGGCAACATCCCGTAAACAATTGGGGCGATAAAAAAGGCGGATATAATTTAACCGGAGCAACAAAATTAACTTTTTGGGCAAAAGGTGCAAATGGTTACGAAGTTATATCCGAAGTAAAAATCGGCGGAATTTCAGGACAGTTTAGTGATTCGGATGTTGCTTGGCTTAAAGTTATAAAATTGACAGGTAGTTGGAAAAAATATACTATAGATTTATCAAAATCTGATTTAAGTTCAATTTCCGGTGGTTTTTGTATAGTTTTTTCTAAGAAAGATAATCCTAAAGGATGTACTGTTTTCTTGGATGATATAAGATATGAATAAAAATTTTTTAAAATTATTATCTTTTTGTTTGATTTGTTTAATATGTTTTGCTTCATGTGAAAGATATCCGGTAAGTGCTTTATTGGGAATTCCCGCAAAAATTGATAGTTGGCCGGATCCTTGGTATCTTTATGATGATGAAATAAATACAAAAGGTTCGTTGGCTCCGTTTAAATGGGAAAGTTATACCGGTTGTGCGGATTGGGATAAAGTAAAACTTGATTTTGCATGCAAATATCATCCTAAAATGGGAAGAAATTGTATGCAGTTGACTTGGGTTGGTAATTCTAATGATCCGGGCAGCAGTTATTTCGGCTTTGGTTTAATGGCAACGGAATATCCTGGTGGAATTGTTAATTTATCTACCAGTGATTATACTAATTTAAAATTTTGGATAAGAGGTACTTTATATAATAATTGTTCATTTAAAATAGAGATTCCGAGAAACGGCAGTGACAGCCCTTGGGTTGTTCGTGAAATAAAAGCAAATGAGATTTCTTCTGCAGATTGGACTGAAATTGTAATTCCTCTTCCAAATATTGAGGATATGACTGAAATAGAATATGATATAGCAATATCGTTGGTATCGGATGGTATAACTAATGGCGGAACAATTTATTTAGATGATATAAGGTTTACTAAAGATTAATTATGGTTAAAAAATTTATAGCAATTATTATCTCTGTTATGTTGTTAAATTGTACGAATGCAAGCGCATGTACACTTACTTGTGATTTTTCCGAATATACGGAAATTAATGCTGCATTACGTTCTGCTGTTATGCCGGGTTGGGGACAAAGTTGGAACAATCAAAAAACAAAAGCTTGGATAGTATTCGGTGTATTTGCGGTTTCTGTTTTCGGAACATTTTATTATCTTGCCAAAGCTGATGGTGATTATGTGAAATACGAAAGATTAGGCGCAAGAGACTCTTCATATTACGATGATTATGAAAAAGATTTAAATACTTCAAGAACTTTAGGTTGTATTGCGGTTGCAACATGGATATTTGCAATAGTGGATGCTTATTTTGTTGCAAAGAAAGAATCAAAAAAATATGCTTTTGAAAAATTTAATGTTGATACTTATGGAAAAGATGGTGTTATGTTAAGATATAAAACCAGATTTTCTATTTAGTTTGGAAGAGAATATATGAAAAAAATTTTATTATTATCTTTATTTATTTGTTTAACAGTTTGTTTTGTTGCTTGTACTAAAAGAGATAAGCTTACAGACAATACTATGGTTTTACAGATAGAACAGGTTGACAGTCAATCCGGTGAAATGAGTGTTGGTAATACATATAAATTTAAAGCAATTATAAGAAACATAAAAATGGAAGAAATAGATGAACCGGTTAATTGGTCCGTAGATCCTTCAGATTTAGGTTCTTTTAATTCTGCAAGTTCTAAAGAAACAGAGTTTACGGCTGAAACTACAGGTAGCGGAACAATAAAATTGTCTTGCCAGGGAGTAACAGTTTCCGTAGATGTTACTGTCAGTTAGTTTTTTATATTTATAAATGATATAATATAGACACAATCTCTTTTTTAAGAGATAGTGTCTTTTTTTAAATTATGAAAAAAATAATTTTTTTTGTTATAACAATTCTTTTTGTTTTTTCAACGGCTTATTGTATTGATATAGTAGATAAGTCTTACAGAGAACAATTTTCTACCGATACTCTGAATAAAGATTTTTACAGACACCAAATGAGAACGGCAAGTTTTTATGACAGGCAAACTTCTTCGGTTAACGGACTTGTAGAAAGTTTTAGAGGAACATCAAACTATACTTACGATTTGTTTACAAGATCTTTTATAGTCGGTTCAAAAGGTGTGCTTGATGCACAGGCTTTTGTTTATGACAGTTCTATAGCATCGTTAAGTTATATATTATCCGGGCAATATAAAAAAGCGGAAAAATTGTTTAGACTTTTTCAAAGAGAATTTGCTATTTCAAAAGGTGATAATATCGGTTTGTGTAATGTTTACAGAACAGATATGCAAAGAACTCGTTTTGGTTTAAAACCCGGTATAGACGGTAACAGAGTTCATTTGGGCCCTAATATGTGGATTGCTGTTGCGGTTTTACAATATACTGCAATAACAGGTAAAACAGATTTTGTTCCGTTTCTTATAGATATGGTTAAATGGGCAAAAGAAATAAAACATTATAATTTTTCTGACGGGAAAAAAGGTGGCCCCAGTATGGGATACGGTTGGCAACCACCAGATTGGTCTACAGTATATTCAACGGAAAATGTTATAGATTATTATGCGGTGTTAAGGATGTTGAAATATATTTATAACAATTCAAATAAAGATGTTAAATCTTATTTCGAAAAAGCAAAATATTCTTTAAAAGATATAGATGAAGAAATGTCAAATATTGAAAGATGGCTTACAAAACTTATTTTTGATAAAAAGAAAAAATCTTTTAATATGGGTTATAATGCTAACGGATTAGACAGAACGGATGCTTTAGATACTGTTTCTTGGACTATACCTGCAGTTACTCCTAAAAGATTAGAAGAATTGGGAATAAATCCTTTTGATATGATGCAGTTTGCCGAAGACAATTATTTGGTTACGGATAAAATTGATGATATTGAAATAAAAGGTTACGATTTTACCAACCAGCAGGGTAGAAGAAAAAATTACAGAATGATTTGGTTCGAAGGAACAGGTTTTCATATTACGGCATTACAAACTATGTCCCAATATGCAAAAAAAACAGGTAAGAAAGATTTAGCACAACAATATAAAAATCAAGCGATAGAAATTTTAAGTAATATGGAAAAAGCAGCAAATATAATAAATTTGATAGATAAATCTTTACCGTATACATCCAAAAGACCGACAGATAAACAAATATTTACAACCTTTGCAAATGAGTGGGAAATACCGAGAGGTAAAAACGGAACTTGGGTTTGCTCTTCGTCTTCAACAGGTTGGTATTTGATAGCAACATCTGCCTTTAATCCGTTGGATTTTGATACGGAAAATGTAGATTATAAACTTTTTAATAATTAGTGTTTGGAAACGAAAATGGTAAAAAATTTTTTAGAAATGAAAAAAAATAAAGAAAAAATAGTTATGGTAACATGTTATGATGCTACCATGGCAAAAATCATGTCTGATTCAAATGTAGATATGTTTTTGGTCGGTGATTCTGTCGGTATGACAAAGCTCGGTTATGAAAACACCTTATCTGTTACTATGGAAGATATGATACACCACACAAAAGCTACGGCAAGAGGAACAAATAAAAATAAGGTTGTTGTAGTTGCGGATATGCCTTATAAATCTTATGAAGATAATCCTAAGTCGGCAGCAGAAAATGCAAAAAAGTTAACAGATGCCGGTGCCGATATGGTAAAACTTGAAGGCGGTTTGGAAATTATAGAATCAATAAAAGCAATTATTAATGAGGGGATAAAAATAGTCGGACATTTAGGTCTTATGCCTCAATCTATAGAAAAGATGGGCGGATACAAAGTTCAGTGCAGGGATGAAGAGTCTCAAAAGAAACTGTTAGAAGATTCTTTATTGTTGCAAAAAGTCGGTGTATCAATGATAGTTTTTGAAGGTATTCCTGAAACAATAGCAAAGGATGTTACTGAAAAATTGGACATTCCGACAATAGGTATAGGTGCAGGAAGATACTGTGACGGACAAGTATTGGTAAGTGATGATTTGCTTGGAATGTTTACGGATTTTACACCTAAGTTTGTAAAAAAATATGCAAACTTGGCACAAATTATACAAGATGCAACAAAACAATATAGTAAAGAAGTTAAAGAAGGAAAATTTCCACAAGAGGTAAATACATACAAATGAAAATTATAAGAAAGCCGGAAGAATTACAAAAAGCAATTGAAGTATTAAAGAAGAAAGGTAAAACTGTAGGTCTTGTTCCTACTATGGGAGCATTACATTGCGGACACATATCGTTAATGAAAAAGTCTGTATCACAAAATGATGTTACGGTTGTATCTGTATATGTAAATCCTATACAGTTTGGTCCGAATGAAGATTATGAAAAATATCCAAGACCTGTAGAACACGATATTAAAGTTTGTAAAGATAATAAAGTAGATTTTTTGTTTTTACCGACAAACCAAACATTATACAATGACAATTTTTCGACATATATATACAATAACAAATTAGCAAAAATAATGTGTGGTGTTACAAGACCTATACATTTTCAAGGTGTTTGTACTGTAGTTTCAAAACTTTTTAATATTGCCATGCCAACAAGAGCATATTTCGGATTAAAAGATTATCAACAATATATAATAGTTAAACAAATGGCGAAAGATTTAAACTTTAACATAAAAGTTATAGGTTGTCCGATAGTAAGGGAAAAGTCCGGCCTTGCAATGTCGAGCAGGAATACTTATTTATCCGAACAGGATAAACAAAATGCTTGCGGTATATATAAATCTTTATACTTGGCAAAAAAACAGTTTGGTGAAGGTAAAAAGCTGAAAGATATTAAAAAAAATATAGAAAAAAATATATTGTCCATACCTAAAAGTAAAATAGATTATGTGGAATTGAGAAATTCGGAAAATTTGAACGAAGTAACGGACAAAGATAAATCCATAGTAATAGCTGTTGCAGTTAAAGTGGGTAATGTAAGATTAATTGATAATATAGTTTGTAAAAAATAAAAATTTTTTGGGGGAAAAATGACAATAAAAAGAAGACAGTATATTGTTAAACCGAAGTTGCAAATAAAGTATTTGCTTATTTTGGCAGCCATTATTGTTGTTTCGTCAATATTGATTTATTATATGTTTTTGGATTCATTGCTGAATTCGCCGGGAATGGATCAACTTAGTGCAGGGGCGGTTAAAAATTTTGTAAGGTCTTATACAAGCGGTTTCTTTTGGGCAATACTTGGCTTTATGGCGATAGTTTTAATAGAAAGTATATTTTATTTTCACAGACTTATCGGTCCTATATTTTTCTTTGAAAAAGTTATGGCAAGATTAAAAGACGGCGATTTTTCGATGAATATTCATCATAGGCAAAAAGATGAAACCATAGAACTTGCAACAAGTATGAACGAAGCTGTTGCCGGTGTCAGAAATGCAGTGTCGGAAGACAGAAAAAAAATAGATGCAATAAAAGTTGCAATAGACAGCGGTGAAACGGATAAAGCTAAACATATGCTTAGTGAACTTACTCAATGGTTTAAAATAGAACAACAATAAGATGATAAAAACGGATTATTTAGTTATCGGCAGCGGTATAGCAGGTCTTAGTTTTGCATTGAAAGCATGCAAAACTAATGATGTTACGATTATTACCAAAAAGAAATTGTTTGACTCTTCTACAGGTAAAGCACAAGGCGGAGTTGCTTGTGTTATTGATAAAAATGATACGTTTGAATCTCATATACAAGATACTCTTGTTGCAGGTGACGGACTTTGCAATAAGGAAATAGTTGAAATAGCTATAAAATCCGCACCGGAAAGAATCCGAGAACTTATTTCTATGGGAATGAAATTTGCAAAAAAAGATTCTAACAGTTCGGAATTTGAGCTTGGTCTTGAAGGCGGTCACAGTAAAAGAAGAGTTCTTCATGCCGGAGATATTACAGGTGAAGAAATAGAAAAAGTCTTGGTGGAAAATATACATAAAGCAAAAAATGTAACCATATATGAAGACCACATGGCAATAGATTTGATTGTTGACGAAAATAAAAAATGTTGCGGCGCTTATGTATATGATGTAAAGAAATCTGTTGTAGAAATATTTTCGGCAAAAGTAGTTGTTCTTGCCTGCGGAGGAACCGGTAAAGTCTTTTTATATACATCAAATCCGGATGTTGCAACCGGTGACGGTATAGCAATGGCATACAGAGCCGGAGCAAATATTTCCAATATGGAATTTATACAGTTTCATCCTACATGTTTATATAACCCTGTAGCAAAATCTTTTTTAATTTCCGAAGCCGTAAGAGGTGAAGGAGCTATACTTAAAAATCAGAAAGGTGAACCTTTTATGCAAAAGTATCATCCTTTAAAAGATTTGGCACCGAGAGATATTGTTTCAAGAGCAATAGATACGGAACTTAAAAAGAGCGGTGACAAATTTGTTTATCTTGATATAAGGCACAGAGGTGAAGATTTTATAGTAAAAAGATTCCCGAATATATATGAAAAATGTTTGTTCTATGGAATAGATATGGCAAGAGATATGATACCTGTTGTTCCCGCGGCGCATTATTGTTGCGGCGGTATAACAGTAGATAAAGACGGACAAACATCTATACAAAATCTTTTTGCAATAGGTGAAAATGCTTGTAACGGACTGCAGGGTGCAAACAGACTTGCTTCAAATTCGCTGCTTGATGGTCTTGTTTTTGCTCATTATGCTTACAAAAAAACTCAAGAACTGTTACCTAACATAAAATTTAATGATAATATTAAAGAATTTATTAACGAAAGTACCGGTAACGGGGATCCTACAATAATGTTACAACACTGGGAAGAAATCAGAAGATTAATGTCTAATTATGTCGGTATTGTAAGAACGAAAGAAAGATTAAAAATGGCTTTAAGAAGATTAAAGATGGTTAAAAAGGAAGTTGAAAACCATTTTAGAGATTTTAAAGTAAGTATGGAACTTTTGGAAGTAAAAAATCTTGTGGATGTGGCTGAAATTATAATAAAATCCGCCATGGCAAGAAAAGAAAGTCGCGGTGCTCACTACAACACTGATTATCCTAAAAAATCAAATATCAAAAAAGATACAATCATAAAAAAGTAATCAATATATTACACTAACCGAATATCTTCAAAATTTGTTATAATATCTTTTTGGCGTTGTTGTCGTTTGCCGTTGTTGTTGGTTGTCGTTAAAGACCTTAAGATTTTAGGTTAGAATGAAGCAACTGACGAATGAAGTGTACTTTAAGCGAATGCGGTACTCGATTGAGTTAGTTGCGAAATTATAACCAAAATATTAAGGTCGCTATAATTGGAATAAAAATTTGGAGCAAATTTTTATGGAAAACATAATTAAGATAAGAGGTGCTCGTCAGCACAACTTAAAAAATATAGATATAGATATCCCTAAAAATAAACTTGTTGTAGTTACAGGTTTATCCGGTTCGGGGAAATCTTCTCTTGCTTTTAATACCATTTATGCTGAAGGGCAAAGAAGATATGTTGAATCTTTGTCTGCTTATGCAAGACAATTTTTAGACCTTATGGATAAACCGGATGTTGATATTATTGAAGGTTTGTCTCCCGCAATATCCATAGAACAGAAAAATCCGTCTCATAATCCGAGATCCATTGTAGGAACAGTAACCGAAATTTATGATTATTTAAGATTGTTGTATGCAAGAATAGGTATAGCCCATTGCCCTAAATGTGGTAAAAAGGTAACCCCGCAAAGTTCACAACAGATTATAAATGATGTAATGAAACTTGATGAAGGAACAATGATATATATTCTTGCTCCGCTTGTAAAAAGTAAAATAGGAACTTACGAAGAACTTTTTTCAAGACTGTTAAAAGACGGTTTTACAAGAGTAAGAGTAGATAAAAAAATTTATAATCTTGATGAAACAATAAAGTTGTACAGATACAAAAAACATAACATAGATTTGTTGATAGACAGAATAAAAGTTTCTAAACAAGTACATACAAGAATCGCGGATTCAATAGAGACAACAGTTAAACAGGCGAGAGGTCTTGTAACAGTTGCAATAGTTAACGAAAATAAAGATATAAAAGAAGAAAAAACTTACAGTGAACATTATGCTTGTATAGATTGCGGTATAAATATTTCCGAAATTGAACCGAGACTTTTTTCTTTTAATACTCCGCATGGTGCATGTCCGGATTGCTCAGGTATAGGTGAAAAAAGTGAAATAGATGCGGATTTAATTGTCCCGGATAAAACAAGGACTGTAAACGAAGGTGCATTACAGGCTTGGTCAGAACCTGTAACAACAAGAACTCACAGATGGAAAGGTGCATGGTCAGGTTATTATTATGAGTTAATAACAGATGCTTGTAAAAGAAACAGAATTCCCATGAACAGACCGTGGAAAGATTTAACATCAAAACAGCAGGAAGTTTTGTTATACGGAGACGGAGAATTTGAAGGTGTTATTACAAATATGCAAAGAAGATACAATGAAACCGAATCCGATTATGTAAGAACTGAAATTTTTTCAAAATATATGTCTACAAAAATTTGTCCTACATGTCATGGTAAAAGATTAAAAAAAGAAGCACTATCCGTTCTTGTAAACGATAAATCCATTATGGATATAACGGCAATGTCGGTGGAACAGGCAACGAAATTTTTTGATAATATAAAGCTTACCGAAAAAGAAAAAACAATATCAAAAGTTATTTTAAAAGAAATAAAAGCAAGATTAAACTTTTTAAATAATGTCGGCCTTTCATATTTAAGTTTAGACAGACAAAGTTCTACTCTTTCCGGCGGTGAAGCACAAAGAATACATTTGGCAACACAAATAGGTTCCGGCCTTACCGGAGTTCTTTATGTATTAGATGAACCGTCAATAGGTCTTCATCAAAGAGATAATACAATGTTGCTGAAAACATTAACCACATTAAGAGATTTAGGTAACACTTTAATTGTTGTTGAACATGATGAAGATACAATGAGAACGGCAGACTATTTAATAGATTTGGGGCCGGGTGCGGGTGTTCACGGCGGTCAGGTTGTTGCAAGCGGTACACCGAAAGAAGTTATGAAATTTAAAAACTCTGTTACTGCACAGTACCTTAACGGAAAACTTTCAATACCTATACCGAAAAGAAAAAAAACTAACGGTAAGTGGTTATCGGTAAAAGGTGCAAGTCAGTTCAATTTAAAGAATATAAATGTAGATATTCCGCTGGGACTTTTTGTTTGTGTAACCGGAGTTTCCGGTTCCGGGAAATCCACATTGGTTCATGAAATTATATATAAATCGTTAGCACAAAAATTTTACAGAGCAAAGGATGTTCCGGGAAAAAACAAAGGTATAGAAGGCCTTGAAAATATAGATAAAGTAGTTATAGTTGATCAGTCTCCTATAGGCAGAACTCCAAGATCTAATCCTGTAACATATACCGGAGCCTTTTCTTTAATAAGAGATCTTTTTGCACAAACACCGCAAGCAAAAGTAAGAGGATATATGCCCGGCAGGTTTTCATTTAATGTTAAAGGCGGAAGATGTGAAAATTGCCAAGGTGACGGGACATTGCAAATAGAAATGCAGTTTTTACCCGATATTTTTGTTAAGTGTGATGTTTGCGGCGGGAGAAGATTTAATGAAGAAACTTTACAAATAAAATATAAAGGTAAAAATATAGATGAAGTTTTGAATATGACAGTTGAAGAAAGTGTAAAATTCTTTGAAAATATACCTAAATTGCACAAGATATTATCTACACTAAACGATGTGGGATTAGGTTATATTAAAATAGGACAATCGTCAACAACATTGTCCGGCGGTGAAGCGCAAAGAATAAAACTTGCAACCGAACTTTCAAGAAGATCTACCGGAAGAACGTTATATATACTTGATGAGCCTACAACCGGTTTACACTTTGCGGATATCGCAAAACTTCTTGATGTATTACATAAATTGGTTTATGCGGGAAATACGGTTTTGGTTATAGAACATAATTTGGATGTTATTAAAACGGCAGATTGGATTATAGATTTAGGTCCTGAAGGCGGAATAGGCGGCGGTAAAGTAGTAGGTTGCGGAACACCGGAAAAAATAATGACAATAGAAAAATCTTATACGGGACAATTTTTAAGAAAACATATTTACGGGAAATAACGGAAAAATTTTAACATATCGGTTAAAAAGTAGTATAATAAAAAAGTTAATAATTTTATAAGGAGTTTTGATATGGTACAAAAATGTAATGTTTCAGAATTGCATCAGGAAAGATTAAAATTTCAACCTGTTTTACCTGCAGTATTAAAAAAAGGTGTTGCAAATGTAAAACCTGTTCTCGGTAAAGCAACAAAATCAGTAGCTGATTTTGATAAAATAAAAGCTATTTTTGAAAAGACTTACGGTATGCCGGTTGTAAGTTTTCAAGCCGGTAAAAATGCGGTTGCAGTAAAAAAAGCTATTAAAGTCGGTGTTGTTCTTTCAGGCGGTCAGGCTCCAGGCGGACATAATGTTATATTCGGTCTTTTAGAAGGTTTAAAATCTGCTAACAAAAAAAATAAATTAGTAGGTTTTTTGGGCGGACCTTCCGGAATATTGGACAACAAGACTATGGAAATAAACGATAAAGTTATTGCAAATTATAAAAATACCGGTGGATTTGATATGATTCAATCCGGCAGAACAAAGATTGAAACACCGGAACAATTTGCACAAGCTAAAGCAACAATATTGAAAAACAAAATGGATGCTTTGGTGTTTATCGGCGGTGACGATTCAAATACAAATGCAGCACTTCTTGCAGAATATTTGAAGAAAGAAAATGCAAATGTTTGTGTTATCGGTGTTCCTAAAACAATTGACGGAGATTTGAAAAACGAACATATAGAAGCTTCTTTCGGTTTTGATACGGCAACAAAAATTTATGCGGAACTTGTAGGAAATATTGAAAGAGATGTAAATTCCGCAAGAAAATATTGGCACTTTATCAGACTTATGGGCAGAAGTGCTTCTCATATTACTTTGGAAGTCGGTTTTAAAGTTCAACCTAATGTTGTTTTAATAGGTGAAGAAGTTTTAGCCAAGAAAATGACACTTAAACAAATAGTTGATAATTTGGCAAACTTGGTAGTTAAAAGATCTAAAATCGGTAAAAATTACGGAGTGGTTTTAATTCCTGAAGGATTAATAGAATTTATTCCTGAAATGAAATCTCTTATTGCAAGTTTGAATGATGTTATTGCGGAAAATGAAAAAGAAATAAACGGTTTCCAAACAGCAATTGAGAAATCAAAGTTTATAATATCAAAACTTCCTAAAAATTTAGCAACACTTATGGAATCTTTACCGATGTCTATATCTGCTCAATTGATGTTAGACAGAGATCCTCACGGTAATGTTCAGGTTTCATTAATTGAAACGGAAAAATTACTTATTGAAATGGTTTCCAAAAAATTGAAAGAACTTAAAAAAGCAGGTAAATACAAAGGTAAATTCTCGACAATAAATCATTTCTTCGGATATGAAGGAAGATGCGGTGTTCCTTCAAACTTTGATGCAAATTATACTTATGCTTTAGGTTACAATGCAGCAGCATTAGTGTTAAATAATATGTCCGGTTATTTGTCATCAGTTAAAAATCTTGTTAAAAAATCTTCAGAATGGAAATGCGGCGGAATACCTTTAACAATGATGATGAATATAGAAAGAAGAAAAGGTAAAGAAAAACCTGTTATTCAAAAAGCATTGGTAAAACTTAACGGCGCACCGTTTAAAGCTTTTGCCAAAGTAAGACAAGATTGGGCAATGAACGACAGATATATGTTCCCCGGTCCAATACAGTTTTTCGGTCCTGCTTCAGTAACTGATATTACAACAAAAACATTGCAGTATGAACAAAAGAAAAAGTAGTTTTCAGATACAAAAATACAACCATTTCTATCATTAATTTGATAGAAATGGTTGTTTATATTTACGGATAAAACAATGGTAAAACAATTTATAAAAAGAATAATAATACTTAATATTGTATTTGCACTGATAATGACAATATACAGAATAATATTTACATTTTATTATTCAAGTTGGTCCAACCTTTCGGGATATTTAAACGATTTAATACAAGCATTTATTTTAGGTGTAAGATACGATTGTGCAATACTTGCATATATAAATTCTTTGGTGACATTGTTCTTTATAATATTTTGGTTTATCGGCAGCCAAAAACTTTTTATAAAATTTGTTAAAAGTTTAAAGTATTATTACATGTTTTTTTTCGGATTTATAGTAACATTACTCTGCATAGATTTCGGTTTTTATTCTTATTTCCAAAATCATATGAATATTTTAATGTTCGGTGTATTTGAAGATGATACACAAGCTCTTTTTTCAACAATTGCAGAAAATTATCCCGTTGTTTGGGTGGGTATAGGTTTTATATCAATTTTTGTTTTTGTATATTTTTTAACAAAAATAATCGTAGAAAAAAAAGTTATAGGTTATTATATTGAAAGAACAAAAATTTATATAAAAATTATCCTTTCACTTATTTTGTTATCCGTTAATTTTATAACAGCAAGAGGCTCTTTCGGCCTGTTCCCTCTCGGCGTGGATAATGCTGAAATATCCACAAATACATTTATAAATAAAGTAGCAATAAACGGTATATACACTTTACAAGCGGCAATAGAAGCAAGATCAAAGGAAAAAGACAGAGATTATATTGAAAAAATGGGTTATTCAAAAAACAATATGGTTAAAGCGTTTAGTGATTTTCTAAATGTTGATATTAGTTCAATAGATAAGAATGAACCGGAGAACTCTTTAAATAAAACAACAAAATATAATAAAGATATAGAAGAAATAAAACCTAATGTTGTGTTTATAATGATGGAAGCATTAGGAACAGACCTAATGCATTATAACAGTGAAAGTTTTAACGTGTTGGGTGAATTTAAAAAACATATTGATGAAGATATTATGTTTTATAAATTTTTTCCTGCAAATATGGGTACAATCGGAAGTTTGGAATCAGCAATAACAAACATTGCAAGGTTACCTTTATCACAGTTTTTGTGTCAATCAAAATATGCGTATAACAAATATTTTTATACAGGTCCTATGCCTTACAAAAACAGCGGTTATGAAACAATATTTATGTATGGCGGAAATTCCGGTTGGAGAAATTGTACATCATATATGCCTAATGTAGGTTTTGACAGAGTTATAGGTGAAGGTTCCATGCCGAAAGATTATGAAAGAAATCAGTGGGGAGTTTATGATGAATATTTGTTTGATTATATATTTAGAGTTTTGGAAGAAAATGATAATAAAAAATTCATTTATATTATGACAACATCAAATCATCCTCCGTATTCTTTGCCAAGTAATTATAAACAACCGTATCCTTTGGAATTAAACGAACAGTTGAAAAAAGATATTACCGGTGATATGAAACTTTCAAAAATGAGATTTGCAACTTATCAATATTCAGCTCAAAAAGTCGGTGAATTTTTAACAAGATTAAAAAATTCCAAATATGCGGATAATACAATAATAGCAATAACCGGAGACCATAATTTTTGGAATACTTTCAGTTACCCTGTAGAAAGAAAATTAGACGAAATGAGTGTTCCTTTCTATTTATATATTCCGAAAAAATTAAAACCTAATAAAAAAATAGATACCGATAATATTGTAGGTTCGCATACAGACATTTTACCGACACTATACAATTTATCTTTGTCTAATACGAAATATTGGGCAACAGGAACAGATTTACTATCTGAAGATGCAGAAAAAAATATTGCTTCGAATTGTTTAGGTTCAATAATGACAAAAGATAATTATGTTATTTATGACTTTGCATCTGGAAAAGAAAAATATTTTACTTGGAACAAAGATAAACCAAGAGAAATTATTCCTACAGAAGAAAATGAAGAACATAAAAATATGGTTAAACATTATAAATCAAGTGTGGCCATTGCATATTATATGTTAATAAATGAAAGGGGAAAAATAAAATGAAAATTTTAGTTACTGGTGGTGCAGGATTTATAGGCTCGAATATAGTTGATGAGCTAATTGAAAAAAAACATAAGGTTGTAATTGTAGATAATCTTGCAACAGGCAATATAAAAAATGTAAACAAAAAGGCAAAATTTTATAAAGTTTCTGTGTGTGATAAGAAAAAAATAGATGAAATATTTAAAAAAGAAAAAATAGATATTGTTATTCATCATGCGGCACAGCTTGATGTAAGAAAATCCGTTGCGGATCCTTGTTTTGATGCAGATGTAAATATAAAAGGTGCATTAAATATATTGGAAGCTTGCAAAAATACAAAAGTCAAAAAGATAATATTTGCTTCTTCCGGTGGAACAATTTATGGTGAGTGTGGTTCAAAAGCTCCGGATGAAAAAGCTTTTGCTAATCCTTTATCACCCTACGGAGTTGCAAAACTATCAGTGGAACATTATATAAAAGCTTATAGTGAATTGTATGGCTTAAAGTATACGATACTAAGATATGCAAATGTTTACGGACCGAGACAAGATACAAACGGAGAAGCGGGAGTTGTTGCAATTTTTATAGACAGAATGGCGCAAAATAAAGAATTTTTTATTTTCGGTGACGGTAAACAATTAAGAGATTATGTTTATGTTAAAGATGTCGTTTCGGCAAACATAAAATCTTTAACGAAAGGCAATAATGAAGTTATAAATATCGGAACGAACAAAACAACATCTGTAACAAAATTGGCACAAGAGTTGTCTAAAATTATAGGTTATAAAAATAAACCGGTATTTAAACCTAAAAGAAACGGAGAATTGTTTAAGAGCTTCTTAAATATTTCTAAAGCTAAAAAAGTTTTAGGATGGGAACCGAAAGTAGACATTATTAAAGGTTTAAAAAATACGGTTGAATATTTTAAAAGTGTAAAGTAAAACAAAATTGTTTTTTTATAAGTATTTTAATAAAATAATATTATGTATATGATTGAAGGAGGAAAACAATGAGAAAAAATATAATATTTGTTACTTTAATAATACTAAGTTTGTTTGTATATGCCGTTAATACCGTGCAGGCAAGAAGTAAGTTTTCTAATGAACCTATAGAAGTTCAACAAACATTACATGATTTATGTGAGTTTGGTTCCTTTAGTGAAGTAAAAGATGCAATTCTTGCCGGTCAGGATGTTAACGGACAAGATGATCAAGGCAGAACTCCTTTGATGGCAGCTTGTCAGGGAAATTCAAGTGTTGAAATGATGCAATTATTATTATCTTATGGCGCGAGAGTTAATTTGACTGATAATAAAGGTAGAACGGCATTTATGTATGCGGCACAGTATGATAGTTATGAAAAAGTTTTTAGAGAACATTTAAAAGCAGGTGCTCTTGTTAATGTTAAATCAAATGATGGAACAACTGCTTTGATGTTGGCATGTGAAAATATGGATACCCCGGCAATAGTATCTTTAATTATAGATGCAGGTGCAGATATTAATGCAAAAGATTATGATGGTTATTGTGCTTTTGATTATGCTAAAAATAATGAAAGATACGGCGATATGGTAAAAGATATTCTTACTGCTGCCGGTGCTAAGAAAAAATAATGGATAATGAAAAATTATCTATAGTTGCCTTAAATACTGTTATAGATTTAGTTCCCCAAAAATTTATATCTTTGGTAAATTATTTCGGTAATGTTAACAATATTTTAACAGCCGATATAAAAGAGATTCAGTCTGTCGGTTTTGTATCGAACAAAATCGCCAAAGCAATAAAAGACCTTTCAAGTTTGGAAGTTGCAAATAAAGAGCTTTTGTTAGCCCAAAAAAACAATATAAAAATCTTAACATATTTAGATGAAGAATATCCGGATCAACTTAAAAATATATATGATTTTCCGCCTGTTATATATGTAAAAGGAAAAATTGATAAAAACGATATATTTTCCGTTTCAATTGTAGGTTCAAGAAGACCAACAAATTACGGCATAACGGTAACAGAAAATTTTTGCAGATATTTTGCACAAAATTCAATAACAACAATATCGGGTTTGGCAAGCGGTATAGATACACAAGATCATATGTCCACATTAAAAAATTCCGGTAAAACTATTGCTGTTTTAGGTAACGGATTGTTGGAATATTATCCGTCCGGAAACAGAAAACTTCAGGATGAAATTGCTCAAAAAGGTGCCGTTATAAGTGAATTTCCTTTAACAAGAAGGCCTTTACCGGTTAATTTTCCGAGAAGAAACAGAATTGTTGCTGCTTTGTCGCTTGCTGCAATAGTTATAGAAGCGGCAGAAAAAAGCGGTTCGTTAATAACTGCAGAACTTGCCTGTGAGTACGGCAAAGATGTGTTTGGTGTTCCCGGTCCTATATTTTCAAAATATTCACAAGGTCCTAACAGTTTAATAAAACAGGGAGCTTTTGTTGCATTAAAACCGGAAGATGTTGTTGAACAAATACCTTTATTGAATGATTTGGTAAAAAAGAAATCCAAAGAAAAGAAAAAAGAACCGGAAAAAAATTTGCCTTTAATTTCACAAAGTAGTATAAATATTCTAAAAATGATACAATCTTCAACTGTTGGTATGTCTTTGGATGAAATAAGTTTGAAGTCAAATGTTAATGTTTCGGAAATTTCTACAATATTGTTGGACTTGGAACTTAACGGTTTGATAAAGGCTATGCCCGGACAGATATATATAAGGAATACATAAGTTTATAGGGTGATAAGGTTATAGGTTTATAGGTTCAACGGCAAAAAAACTAAAAAAATAACCCATAACCCAATAACCCGATAAACTAATAACCAAAAATTACAGAGTATTTTTTTATGAGGTAAAGATGAAAAGTTTAGTAATAGTGGAATCACCGGCAAAATCAAAAACAATATCCAAAATGTTGGGTAGTGATTATATAGTTAAAAGTTCGTTTGGACATATTAGAGATTTGCCTGAAAAAGAAATAGGTGTTGATATAGAAAAAAACTTCAAGCCTACTTATGTTGCAATGCCTAAATCAAAAAAAATAATTGCAGATTTAAAGAAAACCGTTGCGGAAGTAGGGCATGTATATCTTGCAACCGATTTGGATAGAGAAGGGGAAGCTATCGCTTGGCATTTAAAAGAATTGTTAAAACTTTCAGATGATAAGACCGATAGAATTACGTTTCACGAAATAACAGAATCGGCAATAAAAGAAGCTGTTAAAAATCCCAGAAAGTTGGATATGGCTTTGGTTGACAGTCAACAGGCAAGAAGAATTTTGGATAGGTTGGTAGGTTATAAATTATCACCGATATTATGGAAAAAAGTCAGAAAAGGTCTGTCTGCAGGCAGAGTTCAATCCGTTGCCGTTATGATGATATGCGACAGAGAAGAAGAAATAGAAAAGTTTGTTCCTGTTGAATATTGGTCGATAGAAGCGGAACTTAAAAAAGATAATGATATGTCCTTTACGGCAAACCTTATATCAAAAGACGGTAAAAAGTTTGAAAAACTTTCAATACAAAATAAAGAGCAGGCAGACAATATTTTAAAAGAACTTGAAACTGCAAAATATCAAGTTTCTTCGGTAGAAAAAAAAGAAAGAAAAAGAAGCCCGTATCCTCCGTATACAACATCTACAATGCAACAAGATGCTTCAAGAAGAATAGGGTTTTCTTCATCAAAAACAATGTCCGTAGCTCAAAAATTGTATGAAGGTATACAAATAGGCAGTCAGGGTGTAGTCGGTCTTATAACATATATGAGAACAGACTCTTTAAATATTGCCGCGGTTGCACAAAAAGAAGCTTTAAATTTTATAGAAACAAGTTACGGTAAAAATTTTGTTCCTTCAAAACCCAGATTTTATAAAACAAAATCTAAAGGTGCTCAGGAAGCTCATGAAGCTATAAGACCTACATCGGTTAAAAGAACACCGGAAATGATGAAACAATATCTTACCGCAGATGAATATAAGCTTTATAATGTAATTTGGAACAGATTTGTTGCAAGTCAAATGGCAGATGCCGTATATGATACGGTTACAATAGATATACAAGCAAATAATTATATGTTTAGAGCAACAGGTTCAACACTTAAATTTGACGGGTTTATGAAAGTGTACTCAATACAAGATGAAGAAACAAAAGAACCGAAATTGCCTGTATTGGAACAAAATGACAATTTAAATTTAGTAAAAATCAGTCCGGAACAACATTTTACCGAACCGCCTGCAAGGTATAATGAAGCAAGTCTGATTAAAACATTGGAAGAGTACGGTATAGGAAGACCGTCAACCTATGCGCCTACAATCAAAACAATTTTAGACAGAATGTATGTTCGTTTGGATAACAAAAAATTTTATCCTACGGATTTAGGTGTAGTAGTAAACAAATTCTTAAAAGAAAATTTTAAAGATGTTATAAACTATGAGTTTACGGCGGATATAGAAGAAGAGTTTGATGATATAGCAGAAAAAAAACTTAAATGGCAGGATGTATTAAAGAAATTCTATACTCCGTTTGAAAGTCATTTGACAAAAGCTGAAGGTGCTACAAGACAAAAAATAGCTCCCAAAGCAACAAATGAAGTATGTCCCAAATGCGGAAAACCTATGGTTATAAGAGAAAGCAGAAGAGGTCCGTTTATGGCTTGTTCGGGGTATCCCGAATGTAAAACTACTTTTTCTGTAGATAAGGACGGAAACAAAGTTTCCAACGAACCGCAACAAACGGAAGAAAAATGTCCGAAATGCGGCGGAGTAATGTTAAAGAAAATGGGTTTTAAAGGTCCGTATCTTGCATGTGAACATTATCCGGAATGTAAAACCACGTATTCTTTAGATAAAAACGGTAACAAAGTTATAAAACCCGAACCTGAAAAAACAGATATAAAGTGTGAAAAGTGCGGCAGCCCTATGCTGAAGAGAATAGGTAAAAGAGGACCGTTTTTAACTTGTTCGGCATTTCCTAAATGCAGAAATCTTTTATGGGTAAAAACCGATTCCGAAGGTAATATAATAATAGAAAAAAAAGAATCCAAGAAAGAAAAAACCGCCAAGAAAACAACTAAAACAAAAAAATCGGAAAAATAATATATGAAAAAATAAAAAAGCAGAAAAGATAAAATAATCTTTTCTGCTTTTATTTTTGTATAATTAAACAATATGGAACAAGAAGAGAAAATAAAAGAAATAGAAAAATTTATTCAATATTTAATTGCAGAACGAAATTATTCTGAAAATACTGCAAGAGCTTACAGTATAGATATGTACGAGTTTGCAGATTTTGTAAAAAAGAATAAGAATATTGAATTGATAAAATGTGATAAAAATATAATAAGAGAATATCTTGCCGGGTTATATAACAAAAATTTAAAGAAATCTTCTATTATAAGAAAACTTGCGGTTTTAAAATCTTTTTATAAATTCTTGGTTATTGCATCGATAATACAAGTTAATCCTACAATATCAATGGCGACACCTAAAAAAGATAAAAGAATACCTGTTTTTATTACGGAACAGGAAATTACAAAGTTATTTGATTTACCGGATATTAATTTAAGAGACAGAGCTATGTTGGAATTATTATATTCTTCCGGTGTAAGAATAGAAGAACTTGTAAGCAGAAACTTAAAAGATATAAATTTGTTTTCCGGAACATTGAAAGTTTTCGGTAAAGGTTCTAAAGAGAGAGAAGTTCCCGTGGGTGATAAATGTTTGGCGGCAATAAAAAATTATATGGATGAAAGAAGAAACAACGGCCTTGATTGTTCCATAAATTCACCTATGTTTTTAAACATGTACGGTAAAAGAATAACTTCAAGGGGTGCAAGAAAAGTTTTACATAATTGGTTTATTAAAGCCGGTATTGTAAAAAAAGTTTCACCTCATACATTAAGACACACTTTCGCGACACATCTTTTGGATCATGGTTGCGATATAAGAAGTGTTCAACAAATGTTGGGACATAAAAATTTATCTACAACACAAATTTATACACATGTAACATTGGAAAGTTTAAAAAAAGTTTATAGCAGTGCACATCCTAGGGTAAAATAATAATGAATATTACATTGGAAAAAATAAAAGCTTTAATGGATGATACCGGTTGTGAACAATCGGAAGCGGAAACGGCATTGAAACTTGCGGAAGGAAATTTTAATAAAGCAATTTCTTATGTCAGTGCAATGCTTAAGTATATTACTGCTTATAAAGCAAAAATAATTTTAAAAAACGATAATATTTTCGGTTTAATACACATAATAACAAATAATAAAAATCTTGATTTATTAAGGTTCAGTGTTGTTATGACTTTTAATCCTGTAGTATATGAGCAAAATATTGAAGCGGATTGGTTTTCTTTTGAAAAGCAAATATATTCATATCGTTTGGTTGAAGGCGCTATAGAAAATTATACAAAAACCATAGATAAAAACCTTAAAGAATTTGTTGATTCAAATTTAAAAAGTAATAAAATATTAACCTGCAAAGATATGAAATTGCTTTTGGAAACATATTTTTCCGAAAACAATGTTCAAGTGGAAATAGTTGCGGAAGAACTTACTTTAAGAGATTTTAAAAAATTACCTAAATATTTTCCGGACAATATTCCCAAAGAAACAATCTCTTCGGAATATTCATCCGTAATAGAGTTGGAAGCTTTTATTTTTGAAGATTCTTCCGGCAAAAAGGTTGAAAATTTAAAAGTAGGTGATAAAGTTCTTGCAAAGATAATAGATACAAGAGATATTGCTCATTATATAGGACATTTAATCGGTGCTAAAAAAGAACAAACCATGATTCCTATTCCTACGGAAGTTCAATCTGTTGAAGAAATCGGTAACGAATATATTGTTTGTTTGAAATATTCCGATTTGATTTTTGGTATAGCTCATGTCGATAGAGGCAGAACTTTAAAAGTTTTGGAAACAAAAGATCCGACTACCTGGCAAACAAAATTTTTACCTTATTACTCTAACGAATTTGAGAAAAATAAAGTATAAAATATGCCGAGGACGAGATTTGAACTCGCACAGTCTTGCGACTACAGGCTTCTGAGACCTGTGTGTCTGCCGTTCCACCACCTCGGCAAAATGTTAAGAAAAATATATCATTTTGTAGAAGTTTTAACAAGGAAATTGATAATGAAAAACGAAAAAAAAGTTAATAAATTTTTAAAACTTGTAGATATCCTGGAAAAGTTAAGAGGAGAAAACGGGTGTCCTTGGGATAAAAAGCAAACTCATAAATCTCTTATGAAATATTTGTTTGAAGAATCAAACGAGTATAATGAAGCTGTTCAAAAACAAGATTATGATAATATGAAGGAAGAACTTGGTGATGTATTGTTACAAGTGATTTTTCATGCACAAATAGCAAAAGAAAATAATAAGTTTGATATATATGATGTTTTAGATTCAATAAACGAAAAGATGATAAGAAGACATCCTCATGTGTTCGGTAACTCAAAAGCAAAAACAGAAGAAGAAATAAGAGCGGAATGGGAAAAAATTAAATCTGAGGAAAAGAAGAAAAAAAACAGTTGAAAATATGTTTGCAGTTGATGGCTTGATTTGTTTTTCGCTTTGCGAAAAATCTGATAATTAATCAAAAATTGCTTTGCAATTTTTACCGAAAACTATAAACCGTAAACTATAAGCTGTAAACTAAAATTTACGAATTAAATTTTTATAACAGGAGGAAGTAAAAATGAAAAAATTGTTGGCAGCAATGTTTTTTGCAGCAGTAATGGCAGCACCTGCATTTGCTTTAGCTGAATTGGATTTAAAAGTAGGGTATATTGTTGAACCTACTGTAGTACAGACATCACCGAGTGAATATAAAGTCGGATATTCACAGGATCCGTCATATTCGGTTGGAGTAGATTTTTATGTTTATTTACTGAACAATATCGGTATAGGTGCAGGTCTTAATTATATTTTTGACAGTAATTTTGATGAACATTGGAAAGAGGATGCAAAATTAGGTGCAACAAATGCATTTGTTGCAGTAAAACCGATATTGGCAGAGGACGGATTGGTAGATAAAGTATATTTATTGGGTCAGTTTGGTATGGGTATTACAAAGTATAACGATAATAATGATGATTTTTCGGAGAACGGTTTGTATTGGGGAGCAGGTTTCGGTTTGGAAAAATGGAATATAATTGTTGAACTTTTATATTCCGTAAATTATTGGGATCATGATACCAAAGAAAATAACAGTTCTTTTTCAACCAGAAGATTGGCGGTGAACGTAGGTTTAAAATTCGGTTTGTAGTCTTATAATTTTAAATATATAAATTAAAAAAAGCGGGGAAGAAAAAACTTTCCCGCTTTTTGATTTTCTCTATTAAAAAATGATACCATATTAAGATAAATTTATAATATAAATAATATAAAAAGGAATAAGAAAATGGCAGAAAATCAAGAACAAAAAAACGAAACATCGCAGGCTACTATAGATACAATAATAGCGCAAAGAAAAAATAAAGCGGATACTATGAGAGCTGCAAAAATAGATCCGTATCCTGCAAGAATAAAAATAGACAGTAAGATTGCTCAAGTCAGAGAAAAATATGAATCTTTACAAAAAGAAGAAATGTCTAAAGAGCAGGTTACCGTTGCAGGGAGAATGATGTCCAGAAGAGATATGGGTAAAGCTTCTTTTATAGATATTGTTGACGGAACAGGAAGAATACAGGTTTATGTAAGAAAAGATCAGGTTGGAGAACAGGATTTTAAGATGTTTAAAGAAATGTCGGATTTATCGGATTTTGTTTTAATAACAGGTGTTCCGTTTAGAACAAAAACGGGAGAACTCAGTTTAAAAGCCGATAAATTTTCTATAGCAACAAAAGCATTTAGACCGTTACCTGAAAAGTGGCATGGTTTAAAAGATACGGAAACAAGATACAGACAAAGATACTTGGATTTAATTGCAAATCCCGAAGTAAAAGAAGTGTTTAAAAAGAGAAGTACAATATTATCTTCAATCAGAAAAAAACTTGAAGAATTAGGTTTTATAGAAGTGGAAACACCTATATTACAAACTCTTGCCGGCGGAGCAAATGCAAAACCGTTTATTACTCATCATAATGCACTTGATATGGATTTGTATATGAGAATAGCTCCCGAACTTTTCTTGAAAAGACTAGTTGTCGGCGGAATAGAAAGAGTATTTGAAATAGGCAGAAATTTCAGAAATGAAGGTATAGACAGAAATCATAATCCCGAGTTTACTATGATGGAGTTATATCAAGCTTATGCGGATTATAATGACATGATGGATTTAACCGAAGTGTTAATAAAAAATGCGGCACAATCTATAGGCGCAACAGATTTAAACCTTAATTTCAGAAGAGCAAAATTATTCGATTTGGTAAAAGAATATACCGGACTTGATTTGTTACCTTTTGTAGGTACAGGTAAAATGTACGAACAGGTAAAACATTTGAATCTTGATGTTGCACCGGATGCTGGTGATCAAAAAGTGTTGGATGCTGTTTTAGATGAAAAAGTTATACCTAATTTACAACAACCTACTTTCGTTATGGATTACCCTGCAATATATTCACCGTTAACAAAGGTTAAATTTGATCAGCCTGAAATAGCGGAAAGATTTGAACTTTATATAAACGGTATGGAAATATGTAATGCTTATTCCGAAATGAACGACCCTCATTTGCAAAAAATAAGATTCCAACAACAGATGGAAGCTAAAGTTAAAGGTGATGAGGAAGCGCAACCTTATGATGCCGATTATATAAATGCTTTGGAACAAGGACTTCCTCCAACAGGCGGACTTGGAATAGGTATAGACAGATTAGTTATGATTTTAACTAAATCCGAATCTATAAGAGAAGTAATATTTTTCCCGACAATGAGACCTGAATGTTAGGATCAGCAGAACTTTTTATCGCTTACAGATATATTAAAGCAAGAAAAAAAGGTTTTTTTGCTTTTTTAACCACACTTATTGCTATAGGCGGAACTACACTCGGTGTTTGTGCCTTGGTTATAACATTGTCTGTAATGAGCGGTTTTCAACAAGATATCAGAGCAAAAATTTTGGGAATACAACCGCACATTTATTTAACAAGAACAGATGTTACTTTGTTTGATAATTATGAGATAATAACGGATGAGGTATCGGGTTTTGATTATGTAAAAGCAACAGCACCTTACATATTCGGTCAATCCATAATAAAAAAACAGGGATATACTCAAGGTACCGGAGCTTTGGTAAAAGGTATAGATTTTAAATCCGAAGATAAACTTATGGATTTAAAATCCAAACTTTCAAAAGACAGTATTTTGTTGGATGATGAAATAAGTGATACCGGAATTATTTTAGGCAACGAACTTGCAAACTCAATTCATGCCGAAGTAGGTGATTATGTTATAGTAATGTTTCCGAGTCAGTTATCTTCCGTTCCGAAAATGAAAAAATTAAAAATAGAAGCAATATTTCATTCCGGAATGTACGAATACGATACAACCCTTGCATACATAGATTTAAAAACGGCAGCTGACATGTTTTCTTTTGACGGCGGTGTAAGCGGTATAGCAATAAGAACGTCAAGTTTTGATAAAGCTACACAATATGCAAAAGACTTGCAGAAAAAATTAGGGTATCCTTACAGAGCAAGATCTTGGATAGAGATGAACAAAAATCTTTTTTCCGCGTTGAAACTTGAAAAGATTATGATGTTTATAATACTTGCTTTAATTATTATAGTTGCTTCGTTCAACATAATTTCAAATATCCTTTTACTTAGTGTGGAAAAAGCAAAAGAAATAGGAATATTATCTGCTATGGGCTTTTCAAAACTTTCAATATCAAAAATATTTTTTTATGAAGGAATTATTGTAGGAACAGTCGGAACTGTTTTGGGCTTGGCATCAGGCCTTTTAATAAGTTACGGACTTAAAAATTTTGAAATATTTAAGCTTCCGCAGGGTGTATATTATGTTGACAGATTACCGGTTATGATAATACCTGCGGATATTTGTTTAGTTGCTTTATGTGCTTTTGCTATAACAATAATTGCAGGATTGTATCCGGCATATCAGGTATCAAAATTGGAACCGTTAGAAGCAATTAGATATAACTAAAATTTTACTTTACAAAATTTTAGTTAGGTTATAGGATAATAAGGTTATAGGGTTATAGGTTTGTAACTTTTTGTAAAACAAAATATTCTAAAAACTATAAGCATTTGTTAAATGAAATGAGAATAGAAACTAAAAATTTAACTAAAAATTATATTGTTCCAAAATCCGGAGAAGTAAAAGTTCTCAAAGGTATAGATTTGTTAATAGATTCCGGTGAAAAAGTTGCTTTAATGGGACCTTCGGGTGCCGGTAAGAGTACGCTTATACATATTTTGGGACTTATGGATAAGCCTACATCGGGTAATGTTTTAATTGATAATAAAGATATAACTTCTCTTTCACAAAATAAACTTGCAAAAATGAGAAAAGAAAATATAGGCTTTGTTTTTCAGTTTCACTATTTGTTGGCGGATTTTACCGTTATGGAAAATATATTGATGCCGGTATGGGATAATAAAAAACAAAAAAAAGAATATGCATTAAATATGTTGGAAATAATGGGGCTGACTGACAGAGCAAACCACATGCCCAACGAGTTATCCGGCGGGGAACAACAACGAGTGGCCCTTGCAAGGGCATTGATTAATAATCCTAAAATACTTTTTGCCGATGAACCTACAGGAAATTTGGACAGGCAAACAGGTGAAAAAATAGAAAATTTGATGTTTGATATGTGCAGTAAATTAAAAACGACTTTATTGGTTGTTACACATAGCCTGGAACTTGCAAATTTGGCAGACAGACAAATAAAAATTGTTGATGGAAAAATTTGTTAAAAAATTGCAAAGCAATTTCAAAAGATATATTATTATATAGATAATAAGATAATATTAATTTTACAATAGGAGAGTAACAAGATGAAGATTTACCTTAATGGAAAATTTGTAAACAAAGAAGATGCTGTAGTATCAGTTTTTGATCATGGTGTTCTTTACGGAGACGGAGTATTCGAAGGAATAAGAGCATATAACGGAAGAGTATTCAGATGCAAAGAACATATAGACAGACTTTATGATAGTGCAAAAGCAATTGCACTTAACATTGGTATGACAAAAAAAGAAATGACAAATGCATTGTTGGATACATTAGCAATAAATAAATTAGATGATGCTTATATAAGACTTGTTGTTACAAGAGGAGCAGGTGATTTGGGATTGGATCCTGCAAATTGCGGGAAATCTACCGTATTTATTATTGCAGATAAAATTTCTTTATATCCGGATTCATTGTACAAAAACGGTCTTGAAGTTATTACCGTATGCACAAGAAGAAACTCTCCGGATGCATTAAGCCCAAACATTAAATCATTAAACTATTTAAATAACATAATGGCAAAGATGGAAGCAAAAAGAGCAGGAGTATTAGAAGCAATTATGTTAAATAGAGAAGGATATGTTGTTGAATGCAGCGGAGACAATATTTTCATAGTTAAAAATGGTATAGTTTTCACACCTCCTGCAACAGCAGGTGCATTGAAAGGTGTTACAAGAAATACATCAATAGAACTTTTAAAGAATAAATTAAAATTGGATGTAAGAGAAGTTTTGATTGCTCCTTATGATTTATATACTGCAGATGAATGTTTCTTAACAGGGACAGCTGCAGAAGCAATACCTGTTGTTAAAGTTGATGGTAGAGAAATAGGAGACGGAAAACCGGGTAAGATTTTCCCTAAACTTTTGAAAGAGTTTAAAGCATTAACAAGATCAACAGGGGAACCTATAAAAAGAAAAAAATAGAATTAAATTTTGAATGTGGAAAAAAATAAGATATGTATTATATTTTACAGTTCTAATTTTTATATTTTCTGTCACATATAATTACAGAGAATATTACTATGTTCCATTCATTCAAAAAGCTGTCAGCAAAGTAGACTCTAACATAAAGTTTAGGAATTTTTCCGTAAGGTTACCTTTTACTTTAATATTGCACGATGTGGAATATGCTGATAGAATTTTTATAGATAAAGCAGAATTGCGATTTGAGCCGGATATATTTTTTCAAAATATAAAATCACCGCTCAAATCTCTTTCTGCTTTAAAGATAAATAAAATAAGTTATATAGACGAAAAGTCGGAAAGTGTTTTTTCTTCGGAAACTCAACCGAAAACTACATTTCAAAAATTAAAAATCAATGTTATTACAAAATTACTTTCTTTATTTAATGTCAATTGTGATGTAAATAAATTTTGTGTTCTTATAAAAAATAAAGTTATTAAAATGCAAAATGTGAATTTTACATTAAACAAAGAAATAGATATCGGCGGTGAAATATTTTATTCTAAACATAAAATACATACAAAGGGAAACGTAAAATTGGACGGCGACTTTGTAACAAGCAGCTTTTATACCGAAGTTAACGGGCTTGTTAAATCAAAATTTGATTTGTTGGGGAATTATAATTTATATGATGATTCTTTCGAATATAACATAGATACAAAAGAATTGTTTGTTAACAGATTGGAAATAGGTTCTTTAAAAACAAACATAAAAAAAGATACAAGCACATTTACCGTAAATTCTTCGGGAAATAATATTAATGTGTTTGTTAAATCAAATAATTTAAATTTTGATGTTTGTAATTCCACCGGAACAATAACATTACGAGATACGAATGATGTATTAAATACAAAACTGAATTATTCGGCAAAAACAGAAAACAAAATACTTGATTTAAAAATTGATGCAAAAAACGTAACTTTGTTCGGTAATAATTTCGGAGATTTAAATTTTAATGCAAGCAATAAAGATAATGTATTTAAAATGTATTGTTATCATAATTCCGGTAATAGTTTTGAAACTGTAGTGAAAGATGACGGCAGTTATCATACCAATGTTTATAACAATAAAAATAAAGTGGGATATTTGTCCGGAAATTATAAGAACGGAGAAGTCAGTGTAGATATTAAAAATATTCCGATAAAAAAACTTCCTTTTACGGAAAAAATAAAAAATGTGAAAGGAACAATTTCTTTGACGGGGAAAATAGACACTAAAAGCGGAACTATTTATATTACGGGCCAACAAATTGCTTCAAAAAAACTTAAAGGTTTTGATGTTTTGGGTAAATTATATAAACAAGATTACAAATGGTTTGCGGATATAAATACAAAAGATAAGAAAATAGGATTAAATGCTTTTTATGAAACCAAAAGAAATAACGGTATAGTTATTTATTATGACGGAGTAGATACAAATAATATATTACAAATTTTAGGCTTTAAAGAACCGCCGTTATCGGGTAAAGCTACGGGTAATATAAAATATTCCGCAAATGATTATACAACTTCCGTTAATATGAACTTAAAAAAAGGTGCATTGTTCAATAATAAATTTAATAATTGGGAGATATCCGCAAATTATTCAAACAAACAAATAAATGTTTCGACATTTACTTTATCCGGTCCGCAAACAAAAATACAAGCAAAAACATTTATTGATTTTTCAAACAAGGATTCAAATTCATATTTTAATACGACAATTAAAGATTTTAAAATTAAAGGTGTTAATATAAATTATGATTTAACCATTAACGGCAAACTTGCAGATGATAATAAAATAGTAGGAAAAGTTTCTGCAGATAAATTGGAAGTCGGCAAAATAAATTTCGCACATAAAGCTCTTTTATCTTTATCAAGAGAAAAAATACATTTAAGCCGTTTAAATAATGATAACGGATTGTCCGGAGATATAGAATATGATTTGGCACAGAACACAATTTCGGCATTAATAAAACATGATAAATCAAAATTGTCACAATATTATTCAAAAATAAAAGGAAGATTAACCTCCAAAACAAAAATATCCGGTGATATAAAAAATCCCGATATACTTGTTGATGCTACAGTAAAAGACGGTCTTTATAACGATTTAATATTTAATGCCGAAACAAAAGTTGTTTATAAAAACAAAAAAATGAATTTAAATAAATTTGTAATACTTGCGGGGGACAAATCCAAAGCGAAGATAACGGGTTCCGGAATTTTAGATAAAAATAACAGTAATCTTAAAATAAAATTTACGAATGTATCGGAAAATATAATAAACAGATATGTAGGTTTTAGAACACCGTTGAAAGGAGTGTTTTACGGTGACGGAAATGTTACGGGAAAACTTAAAAATTTAAAATATGAATTAAATTTGTATGCAGATACAATGTTTGTAAAAACAATGAAATTCAATTCTTTTGTATCAAAACTTACGGCTCACAATAAAATTATTTCAATAAAAGATGCTAAGGTGAAATTATCTGACAGCGAGATGAAAATATTGTCTGCAAACTTTGATATAAACACAATGAAATATAATTCCGAACTGAAATTTGTTAATACACATTTAGGCCCTTTCGATGTTTTCGGAAATATAAAAATAGACGGTAAAATGACGAAAAAAAGAGAACACAGCTATATGTATAAGGGAAACATAAATTTTATAAATTTATGGTTAAATGAAGAAAGAATCGATTCATTAATTTTAAAATATGTTGTTTTGGATAAAGATTTTGCATTTAAAACGGAAGATAATAATAAGCTTAAATTATCGGGAAATATTTTATTCAGCGGTTATCCTAAAATTACATTTAAAAATATTTTATTAAATTATGAAAAACAATCTTATAAATTTAACGGTTCAATCTTGTCAGATAAATTTGATATTGATATGACAGGCAAGAAACTTGATTTGGCGATATTAACCGGATTATTTAATTTTCCTATAGACATAACAGGCGGATTGGATTTTAAGTTAAAAGGAAACGGACCGATATCGAATCCCGATATAAATTTATCAATAAATTCTTCAAACGGTTCGGTTTACAATGTCCCGTTTGATTTGTGTGATATAGCAATAGATGTTAAAGATAATAAGCTTAACATAGATAAGTTCAATATAAAGAAATCGGGTAAATACAGTTTTATTGTTGACGGTTTTTTTCCTTTTTGGTTGGATTCGAACTTGAAAAAAACGATGATGGATAAAGAAGTAAATGTAAATTACAAATTAAACGATATCAGTTTGTATATATTAAAAAATTTAGCAAACAATACTGTTACTGCGAAAAAAGGATTTTTGAAAATTGACGGTAAGCTTACCGGTATAAGAAAAAATATTTCTAATATCGGTAAATTAAAAATGGAAGGAACAAATATAAAAACAGATTCTTATGTAAATAAAATTAAAGATTTGGTTGTCGATATTGTATGGGACAACAATTTGTTTACTATAGAAAAAGCCGAAGCAAAAATAGGTTCGGGAACATTGGAAGTTGCGGGTTCTTTAAAAATGCAAGGTATAAATCCTTCTGTTTATGATTTAAATTTGTTTACGTCAAAAAAAGGTATTCCTGTTATTGTTAAGGCCTTGCCTATACCGACATCCGGCGTTTTTAAAATGGAATCAAGCAGTTTTGCTAATTATACGAAAGGGGTTCCTGTTTTTGATTTCAAATTGAAAGGTTCTCCTAAAGATTTGAAACTTACAGGTTGGGCGGAACTTGAAAATACAAGATTTTGTTATCCCTCTCCGGTAAAAAACAGTGATGATGAAATTCCGGATTTTATCGCTGATATGTTTAAAAATTTATATATAGATATAGATTTGAAAAGCGCAACAAATACCAGGTATGAAAATTCCATGTTAAACGTTTTGTTAAAAGGTTCCGTAAATCTTAAAGGGCCTTTGGACGATATATATGCTAACGGTGTTGCAACATCCGATGAAGGACTTTTTTCTTATATGGGTAACGATTTTGACATTATAAGTTCAAAAATAGAAATAATAAATAATGAACTGTATATTACCGCCGAAGGGGAATCCGAAGTTTATTCTACCGGTGACAGCGCAGCCGAAGTTATTAAAGTTTATGTTGACAGATCAACTCTTGATAATATTAAAACAAGATTTGCATCTAAAAATGATCCGAATATGGATTCTAAAAAAGCTCTTGCAAGGCTTACAAAAACAGATCCGACTCAATCTAATACTCTTGATACAAGTACCGACTTTTTAGTTAAACAGCAGGCAATAAGAATGTTTAGTTCAAGTATTGCCACACCGCTTGCAAATACCGTTCTTAAAAAAACAGGTATAGTAGATAATGTAAGACTAGGTTTTGTAAATCAAGATACATTGCAAATAGATTCAAATGAAGAAGCTACAATGGCAGAATTGTTATATGGTATGAAATATTCCGTTGAAAAAAATATTAACAGGTTGTTGCAGGTAGGATATTCCGTAACTTTTGATAAAGTTCAAAGAGAAATAGATTTAAAACAGGCAGTGGAAATGTCGTTTAAATTAAACAGGAATTTGTTTTTAAAAGGCAGTTACGGCTTAAATTCGGATAATCCGAATTACGAACCGGAAAAAAGATTTATGCTTGAACAAAGATTAAGGTTTTAAAATATGCTCGGTTTATATATTCATATACCATTTTGTAAAAGAAAATGTTTTTATTGCGATTTTGTCTCAATTGCATATATTGAAGACTTGGCAAACAATTATTTAACGGCATTGGAAAAAGAAGCACAAAAATATAAAAATGAAATAATAGATACTGTTTATATAGGAGGGGGAACACCGTCAACTCTTTCAATTGACCAACAGAAAAATTTGGCATCCGTAATAACTTCTAATTTCAATGTTTCTTATTGTAAAGAAATAACAGTGGAATTGAATCCCGAATCGGTTACAAAAGAAAAACTGAAACTTTTATTTGATGCACGAGTATCAAGATTAAGTTTAGGTCTGCAGAGTATATACGATCAAAGTTTAACTGTTTTGGGAAGATTACATAATTATGAAAAATTTAAACAGGTTTATTATGAAGCAAGGCAAACAGGTTTTGATAATATCAATATAGATTTGATGTATGGAATCCCCAATCAAACTTTAAGCAGTTGGGAAAAAACTTTAAAAGAAGTCGTGAAATTGGAATCTCAACATATTTCTTTATATCCGCTAACTGTTGAACCCAATACACCTTTTTATAAGAAAAAAATAGAACCGAACGGGGATTTACAATATAAAATGTATGAGTTTGCCTGTTCGTTTTTGAAAGAAAACGGTTTTGAACATTACGAAATTTCAAATTGGGCTAAAGAAAAAAAATATTCGTTACATAATAAACTTTATTGGAAAAATAAAGAATATATCGGTCTTGGTACAAGTGCTTCATCTTATTATAAAAGGTATAGATATAAAAATAACACCAATGTCATAAAATATATCGAAAATATTTTAAGCAATAAAAATATTGTCGTAGAAAAAGAGTATATTACCGATGATTTATACAATAAAGAAAAAATAATGTTAGGTTTAAGATTATCCGAAGGTGTGGATATAAAATATTTTGAAAACAGTAAAGATGTGTTAAATAAATATGTTGCTAACGGTATGTTGTCGGTAGAAAATAACAGAGTGAAATTTACACAAAAGGCATTGTTTGTTTCAAACTCTATTCTTGCCGATTTTATTTAAAATTTTTGTTTTACAATATAAATAAAATGAAAAAGTATATTAAAAGTTTTTTTATTATTTTGGGTTTGGTTGTAGTTATTTATGGATTGTTTTTTGCAGACAGTTGGATAAAAGGAAATTTTCATGTAATAACGGAAAACCAAGCATACCGTTCAAGGCAACTGGATAAACAGTTACTTGAATATTATGTAAACAAATATAATATAAAAAGTATTATAAATTTAAGGGGAGCAGAACCCGGAGAATCCTGGTATGACGATGAAATGGCTGTTTGTTCTGTTTACGGAATAAAACATTATGATCTGGATATGGCTATGCACAAAGAACCTACGGATGAACAGATTGAAACACTGATAGGCTTGTTTAAAACTGCACCCAAACCGGTATTTATACATTGTTTGGGTGGTTCGGGCAGAACCGGGCTTGCAGCAACTTTATGGAAAATTGTTATGGATAAACAAGATAAGAAAAAAGCCGCAAAGCAGATGTTGTTTTATTACGGACACATGCCGTTCGGCAAAGCAAGACCGTTGGACAAATGGCTTTGGTCGACAGAAATAAGTTCAGACGGTAAAATAACAAAAACAGAAAAAACAGAATACGATTTGGCAAGTTAAAAATTTGACTATAAATTGCAGTTTTGATATAATCATTAGCTATTAAGAGTGTCTCCGTAGCTCAATTGGATAGAGCAACTGCCTTCTAAGCAGTAGGTTACGTGTTCAACTCACGTCGGAGACGCTCGATTAGTTTAATGGTGAATGTAGCTCAGCTGGTTAGAGCGTCGCTCTGTGGAAGCGAAGGTCGAGGGTTCAAATCCCTTCATTCACCCGTTAGGCAAATATTCGAACTTTTAAAAAAAGTCATTGAATTATCAATAGAAAAATGGTTTAAAACGACATCGGTTTTTACACCGATGTCATTTCTTTTTTCAACAAATTTGTTGTTGTTATCGTTTGAATTGTTATTTATGGCAGAATTTATGTTACAGAAATAATTAAATGGTTTTCTGTAAGTTGGTATAATTTCATTGTTTTTAGATAGCTTTGATAATTCTAGAATAAACTTAATTATTTTTGCTTTTTCGTAATTATCACATATTTCATATAGTTTGTTAAGATTTGTTAGTAATTCTATTATCTCTTCATTTTTATTGAGAACGACATCCTTACTATTACCAATTTTATTTAATTCTTCTTCTGATGCAGTTATATTTGATAGTAATTCATTCTCTTTATCTTTGTAGAATTGTTTTTTAGTTTCGGTGATATTTAGATCATTAAATTCTGATTCGTATAATTTTTTTAAATCTATTTTTGATTTAATTAAATTCTTTTTTAATACAGATACTCTATTTTCGGTAATGGCATCTTTATTTTTGGCTATTAGCTCTATTCCTTCTTTTATCATATCGCCAACATTTTTTGGAATACTTATAGCTTTAATTATATTACCAAATTTATTTGCTAAATCATTTTCTGGAATATATTCTTTTATTTTATGTTTATTTTTAGTATGGGAACATCTGTAATATATATATCTCCCTTTTTGAATTTCTCCTAAAATAGTACATCCACAAGTATCGCAGATTAGCAAATTTGTAAATGCAAAATTGTGTTTGCTTATATGTGGCCTTGAAGATTTCTTTAAAGCTTCATTTGCTTTCAGCCATAATTCTTCAGATATTAAATTTATATGTTTCCCTTTATATATTTTACCTTTCCACCTAAAAACGCCATAATAAAATGGATTTTGTAGAATTCTATACAAACTACTTTTAACTACACTTCCTCCATCTTTTTTGCTTCTTAAACCTGCTCTATGCAATTCAGAAACCATCATTTCTATTGAGTAAGAACCTGTTGCTATTTTTTCGAATAATTCTTTTATAAATGGAGCTCTTTCATTGTCAACGATTATAATGTTTTTACCTTCATTATCTTTTGCATTTTTATATCCAATAGGTGCATTTGCTGGGTAATAGCCCTCAGCTGCTTTTTCATCTAATCCCATTTTAGTTTTTCTTGAAATGTCGTTTGACATTTTTTTAGCTACAGCAGTTTCTATGTCTAACATGAATTCATCATCAGGGGAAGTATTTTTATTGTATATTTTATTAGTTCTTGTAAAGTGTATGGTTTTATCATGAAAATGAATTAAATCTTTGATTTTTATTTTGTCCATATCATTTCTTGTCATTCTATCTAAAATGTCAAAAAGAATATGCTTTATGTCAATATGTTTTTTTACATATTCCAACATTTCCATAAAGTTTTTTCTTTCTTTTTTGCCCCAAGCACTTTCTGCGACTTTCCATATTTTAATTATTTTAAGATTATGTTCCTGAGCATACTTTGTAGCTAATTTTTCTTGAGCATCAAGAGAATAATTATCCTCTTGTCCTTTACTGCTTACCCTTAAAAAAAGAACAGCTTTTTCAGCATTATTGTTATTATTGGTATTATTAATTTTATTTATCATTTTTTACTCCTTTATTCATAATTTATTAACGATTCTATTTGATTTATTCTATATTTCTTCTATTTGTTCAATGAATTTGCCTCCAGATGTATACCAAAATATGAAAATTCATTCAACGCCTCTATAAAATTATCATGAGGAATTGAATAGAGGAGTATAATCTTTTATTTCCTCTAAAAACTTTAGTAATATGAATTTCAGTCCCTCTTTTTTTATTAGTATGCAGTTGTATCTTTTTAGAAAATATTTAGGATAGATTTTTGTCAAATGTTGTATGGCTTCATTATAATTATCATATTTTTCTTGTGCACTGAATATTACCATTTTGTTCGATAGTTCATTTGTTTTTCCTTTATATAAATCTGTTAATTCTTTCTCGTTAGTAAATGTATCTGGAATACATTTATTTAGTTTCATTAGATATTTGTAAAATACATGTTTGAAGAGTTGTTCACTAAATATCTCTTTAAAAGTATTATGTTCTGTAAGTTTATCAAGTATATTTTTCCCTTTTATTTGTATTTCTATTCTTAAAATGGGAATATCTTGTTCATAATTTGTTGGTAATTTTGAATTATGCTTTTTTAGTTCCTTTTGCTTGTCATAGAACAACAGAGCCATACTTTTGTTATAAAATTTAATGTATTCTTCTTCCTTTATAACATGTAGTTTCATACGAGGATAGGATACTTTACTCAATAAAGACAAAACGTCTTTACATGTTAGATCATCTTTAAGCTCATAATTTTTTGAAAAATCTACTCGTTTAACAAAAGCATTATTTATAGCATCTTCTGTTACAGTTATATTCAAATCTTTTAATATAGTAATTAATTTATTTACAACATTGATATCGTTTTTCTCGGTTACTTCAGATAAGTTTTGACCGAATAATAATTTGGGAATCGAGAATTCTATATAAATTGTTGGATTTCTATAAAGGGGATATACATATTCAATTCTTGGTCGGTATTTTCCATCGTTAATTTCTTTTAAGTGTGCTTTTATAGAATACATTACATTTGGATATAATTTAAGCATTTCCATTAGTCCTTTAAGACTTTTATTCGTCTTATCTAAAACAAATAAATCATAATCTCCAATTTTAAATTTTTCTGTACTGATTTTAATTGTGTCTATCATTGTTATGTTCTCCACATTTTTCTTGTTTTTTTTGCTTTTGTTGAAAAATCAATGTTTTTTCTTCTTTTACCGTACTAGTTATCCGCACTATTTTCCACATTTTTTGCTTAGTTATCCAAAGAGTTATCCATACTATTTTGCTATGCTGCTTGGGTAAAATACTCTGAATATTTGTGCTTTAGTTCTCTTAGGTACATTTCTAAATCAATGAGATTGTTCATTATTTCAATACATTGATCATCTGTTAAAGGTTCGTTTATTGTTTTCCTTGTGAGTTCTATCAACTTTGTGTTAATGCTTTCCATATTTTTCTCCTTTTTTTGGCAGTTTTTAGTTTGAGCTCATGCGGATTATAAAAGAAAATTGAATTGCTTGTAAAGAAATTTTTCGTCGATAAAAAGAAGTGTTAGTTTTTTTACATCAAAAAAAAATTACACTTCGTCAGTAAAAATGTGAACGAGTTAAATACAGAAAAAATTTTTATTTGATTTTTAAAAAATAGTAGATTTATTTATGAATTTTCTTTTTTATAGTGAAGATATTATTTATAATGTCTTTTGTAGTTTTAAGACGATTTCTTGTAGAACTTTTACTAATTTTTTTATCTTTGTATTTTTTGTTTATGTCTCTAGTAATTTGAGGACTTTGCTTTCTTTGAAAATTTTTTAAATCGAATATATCTAAACTTTTTGCAGATATTTCTTGCTCTTTTATTTTTTTTATCTTTTTTGTAAATTCATTAAAAATTATTTTGTTGCTTTTTATAAAGTCTGTAATATTAGATATAGATATTTTGCCAAGTATGTGTATAGCTAAATATTTTTTATTAATA
>JAFXOB010000224.1 GCA_017529005.1 Elusimicrobiota bacterium | reverse complement strand
TTGTTTTACTTCTTTGTCCTCTTACAGGAAGATTTCTTTTATGTCTCATTCCTCTGTAACTGCCAATATCTATCAATCTCTTGATATTAGCTTGAATTTCTCTTCTCAAATCACCTTCAACCTTATATTCTTTTGTTATAAGATTGTTGATTTGGTTAACTTCCGCTTCCGTAAGATCTTTTACTCTTTTTGCAGGATCAAGATTTAATTCTTTAATAATCGCATCTGAAAAAACAGGTCCGATACCATAAATATATCTCAATGCTATATCTAATCTTTTATTTTTTGGTAAATCTATACCGGCAACTCTTGCCATCTTTTCCTCCGCTAAAAATATTTATTTTATATTATTTGACTTCTAAATTCAACAACCTGAAACTATCCTTGTCTTTGTTTGTGTCTCGGATCTTCACAAACTACTCTTACAACACCTTTTCTTTTTATAACCTTACATTTTTGACATATAGGTTTTACTGATGCTCTAACTTTCATTATTTTACTCCTATTTATCTCTATATGTGATTCTTCCTCTTGTTAAATCATACGGAGAAAGTTCAACTTTTACTTTGTCACCCGGCAAAATTTTTATATAGTGCATTCTCATTTTTCCGCAAATATGTGCCAAAATAACATGCCCGCCTTCAATTTCAACTTTAAACATTGCATTAGGCAATGACTCAAGTATCTTACCGGAAATTTCAATTTTTTCTTCTTTTTGTTGTGTTTCTTTTTCTTTTTTCTTTGCCATCTTTTTACCTTTGCTGCTCAACAATAAATATATCTGTTACTTTTTTGTTAAAATTTCACAACCGCTCTCGGTTACAGCAACAGTATGTTCAAAATGAGCACACATACTACCATCTCTTGTTACAACGGTCCAATTGTTGGATAACACATCAACCTTATGTGTTCCTGCATTGACCATTGGCTCTATAGCAAAAACCATACCCGGTACTAATCTTGGACCTGTTCCTGGTTTTCCATAGTTAGGAACACTGGGTTCTTCATGCAAATGCCTGCCAAGCCCGTGACCGCAATAATCACGAACTATTGAAAAACCAAAAGGTTCTACATAACTTTGGACTGCGTAAGAAACATCGCCCAACCTGTTACCAGGTTTGACTTGCTCTATAGCCTTATATAATGAGTCTTCCGTGACCTGCAAAAGTTTTTGTGTTTGTTCATCTATCTTACCTACAGGGTATGTATAAGCCGCATCTGAATAATACCCCTGATAAATACAACCGACATCAACAGTTACAATATCTCCGAAAGAAAGTTCACGAGAGTCATTCGGTATCCCATGAACAAGCTCATCATTAACTGAAACACATGCAGATCCGGGAAAACCACCGTATCCCAAAAAAGCAGGTTTCATTTTAAAAGAACTAATCATTCTGTATACTTCAACATCTATATCTTTTGTAGATAATCCAGGCTTTATAAAAGTTTTTAAGCTTTCCAAAATTTCCGCCGTTGCTTTACAAGCAACTCTCATTTTGTCCAATTCTTCTTTACTTTTTAATTCAATGTTACCGGCCAAGATATCCTTCTTATTTTACATTATTATTAACAAAATTTTCAATCTGTTCAAAAACTTTATCCGGAGAAACGGCACCGTCTATTCTTGCAATAACACCGCTTTTTTCATAATACTCTGCTAAAGGTTTTGTTTGTTTTTCATAAACATCCAATCTTTCCTTTATTGTATCCGGATTATCATCTTTTCTTTGCACAAGTTTTGCACCGCAAAAATCACAAATACCTTCTTGTTTTGGCGGTTTTAATTCTATATTAAAGCTGCCGCCGCATGAAGGACAAACTCTTCTTCCCGCCAATCTTTTTATAACTTCTTCTTGTGCTATATCTATATAAAAAACTGCTGCTATTTTTCTGTTTAATTGTTGTAAAAACTTATCAAGCTCTTGTGCTTGAAATATTGTTCTCGGGAAACCGTCTAATAAAAATCCGTTTTTACAATCGTCTTTTTGTAATCTTTTTATAACCATGTCAACAATTACACTATCAGGAACCAACTGACCTGAAGTTAAATATTTTGCAAACATAGGATCATCTTTTGCTTCTCTTATCATATCACCGGTTGAAAGATGAACAACATTAAATTTACTGCTTATTGTTTTTGCTTGTGTTCCTTTTCCTGCTCCCGGAGGTCCGAATAGTATAAAATTAAATTGTTTCATAGTTTTTTCTCTTAAAATTATTTTATATTAAACCATCTGCCTTTAATTCTTCCTTCTTTCATAAAACCTTCATAATGTCTCATTATCAAGTGAGATTCTATCTGACCGATAGTATCCAAAGATACACCTACAACGATAAGTAATGAAGTTCCGCCGAAGAAGAAAGGTGCCGACATCATTGTTCTTAAATAATCAGGTAAAACTGCTATACAAGCAACGAACAATGCACCGCCCAATGTAACTCTTTCCAAAACTTTTTGAATATATACGGCTGTCGGTTCGCCCGGTCTTATTCCCGGAACAAATCCGCCTGATTTTTTCATATTTTCCGCCAAATCTTTCGGATTGAAAGATATTGAATTGTAGAAATAACAGAAGAAAATTACCAAACCGGCATATATTAAATTATAAACCCATGAACTTCTGTTAAACCAATCTGTTATTGTTTTTGATACAGGAATTCCCCATACTGTCCAATCCGGAGCAAACTGTGCGATTGTCAAAGGTGCCGATAAAATTGATACCGCGAAGATAACTGCGATAACACCGGATTGATCTACCTTGATAGGCAAGAAAGATGTTTGTCCGCCGTACATTCTTCTTCCAACCATTCTTTTTGCATAATTAATAGGAATTCTTCTTTGTGCTGTTTCAACCCAAACAACAAGAGTTAAAACTATTAAAACCAAAGCCAATAAAACTATTGCAACTAACAATGAAAGTTCTTCCATTTGTATAAGTTTTATAACACCTAAACATGCGGACGGAAGTCTTTCAACGATACCGGCAAAAATGATTAAAGAAATACCGTTACCGATACCTCTTTCCGTTACTTGTTCACCGAGCCACATTATAAGAACTGTTCCGGTTACAAGTGTAAATACAGTCATAACCATCCAAGACATCGTCGGATCTAAAACTATAGGCATACCGCTTGGTGTAGGCATTCTCATTATAGCCATTGTAAGACCGAATGATTGTATTGCACCAAGTATAAGTGTTCCGTATCTTGTAATCTGTGTAAGTTTCTTTCTGCCTTGTTCGCCTTCTTTTGCTAATCTGTCTAAATAAGGAATAACATGGGCACCCTGCATCAAACTCATGATAATGGATGCGTTGATGTAAGGCATAATACCCATTGAAAAAACAGACATTCTGTTTAATGCTCCACCGGAGAACATA
>JAFXOB010000223.1 GCA_017529005.1 Elusimicrobiota bacterium | reverse complement strand
TTTTATCCATATAGATGATATGTTTACTTCAGGTTCGTCTATTATGCCGCAAAAAAGAAACCCGGATACAGCCGAAGTTATAAGAGGTAAAGCAGGCAGAGTGTTCGGTGATTTAACGGCAATGCTTACAATAATGAAAGGGCTTCCTATAGCATACAACAGAGATTTGCAGGAAGATAAACCCCCTGTATTTGATGCAACAGATACCGTAAAATTATGTTTGGAAGTTATTACCGATATTATGGCATCACTTGAATTCAAAAAAGACAGAACATTAAAAAGTACCGAAAAAGGGTTTTTGCAGGCAACCGAAATTGCAGATTATTTGGCAAGAAAAAATATTCCGTTCAGAACCGCTCATGGTATAGTTCAAAAGATTGTCCATTATTGTATAGATAACAATAAAACTTTAGATAAACTTTCTATTGAAGAATACCAAAAATTTTCAAAAGAAATAAAAGAAGATTTATACAAATTCATAGATGTTAAAAATATTGTTAATGCAAAAACCTCTTACGGCGGAACATCAAAAAAATCAATATTAAAACAAATATCGGATTTAAAAAAATTGGTTAGGGTAAAATAATGAAAAAATATTTTATTTTATTATTGTTGTTTTTAGTATCACCGATATTTGCTCAAGGTGTTGAAAGAGTATTAACATTGCAGGATTGTACAAAACTTGCATTAAATATAAACCAAGACATTTTAATTGCTAACGAAGCGGTGGCATACGCGGAACAAAGAGTAACCGAAGCAAAATCTTTATATTTTCCGAAATTAGATTTAAATTTTAACATATCAAGATTTAGTAATGATGTTGAAACACTAATAAATTCCCATTATTTACCTGCAACAATTCTGTTACCTTACGGCAACAGAGACTACTTTTATTCTACAAAATTAGCATTGTGGCAACCTATTTATAACGGCGGAAGAACCGGTGCAACAAACAAGTTGGCAAAAATAAATTATGAAAAAGCTAAAACAAACTTGGAAATTAAAAAGAATGAAATTGTTACACAAGTAAAAATACAATTTTATAAAAATATAGCTTTAAAAGAGAAAATAAAAATTTATAAAGATTATTTATCTAAAAAGCCCAATGCAAGTTTACAAGAACAGTTGGATATTTTGGAACATCAATACGAACTTGAAATATTGGAACTGTTATCGTTAATAGGTTTGGAACTTGATACGGTAATTGATATTGAAGGCAGCATTGAAGTTGAAAAATTAGAGTTAGAGTTGCAACAATGTATTTTATGGGCATACCAGTTTAGACCGGAAATAAAAACAACTCAATACCAGGAAAGTATGGATAATATCGGAGTAAATTTAATAACTATGGAAAAGCTTCCTACGGTAATGTTGGGTGCATCTTACGATTGGTTGGGAGATGATCAGGAAAATTGGGAAAGAGATTGGTATGTATCTTTAAATATAAATCTACCTTTATTTGAAGGCGGAGCGGTTTTTTCGAGATTGAAACAAAAAAAAATTCAGGCAAGACAAGCAACAATAGAAAGAGCAAAAATAGAAGACAGAATTAAGTTGGAAGTAAGAAAAGCTTTCAGTGAATACAATTTTTGGTATAACAAACTTTTAAAGATAGAAGAAAGTAAAGCAAAAGGTATAGAACAAGATATTTTAAAAGCAGATATAAAATATAATTATATTAAAAGTTTAACCGAACTGTTGAAAGTTATGGGAAAACAATAAAAAATTGCGAAGCAATTTTTTGAGGTATAGAGGAATAGAGGAATAGAAACGGCAACAGAAAAAAACAGTTTTTTCAGTTTCTATACATCCATTCATCCATACCTCCATACATCAATTATAAATTAAAGTTAAATCTATGAAATTAAGATTAAACATTATTACAGCGATTTTATTTGCAGTATTATTTTTTAGTAATACTGCTTTTTGTTTTGACCAGGAAGAGTTTATAATTGATCATCTTTATTACAAAACCATAAACCTGCCTAAAGAAAAAAGACCTAAAGTTATTTTGGTTTTAGGTGGCGGCGGAGCTAGAGGTTTTGCACATGTTGGAGTGCTAAAAGCTTTAAGAGAAGCACAAGTCCCCATAGATATGGTTGTAGGTACAAGTATGGGGGCACTAGTCGGTTCTTTATATTGTTCCGGAATTAAAATAGAAGATATAGAAAAAATAGCCGAAGATATTAAATGGGCGGATATCAGCAACTTAGGAATACCTTCTTTAATAACAATGGTTACTTCCGAAAAATTGTTGTCTACGGAAAGAATGGAAAAATATGTAAACAATTTGATTGGCGACAAATATTTTTTCCAACTGGATATACCATTTGCTTGTGTAGCAACCGATATAAAAACAGGAGAAAAAATCATTTTTAAAGAAGGTCCTGTAGCTCCTGCAGCAAGAGCAAGTGCAAACATTCCCGGAATATTTGCTCCTGTTGAATACAGGCAGAGATTTTTGGTTGACGGCGGACTTGTAGAAAATATACCGGTATCGGTAGCAAAACTTTTTGAACCTGATATTATAATAACGGTTGCCGTAAGTGCTGATATTACAAAAAATTCTTATAGCAACATATTTACCACACTTTTTCAAACGATATATATACAAGGTCAACAAAGCGATAGAAACAATTTAGCAAGATCAGACATTGTAATTGCTCCGAAAGTAAGTGATGTTTCCGCAATAGAATTAGGTAAAGCCCCTAAATGTATAGATGCGGGATTTATTGCAGGTAAAAATAGTCTAAAAAAAATAAAGAAACTTATTATAGATAAAACTTATGAAAAAAATGTTTTATAAAAAAATAAAAATATTGTTATTACTTTTAATATCGTTTTTTGCGTTTCAACAAGCAGGATATTGTGATGAAGCTGAAGAATCTGCTTTAATGACAATTTTACAATATGCAAAAAATGAAAAACAAGAAAAGAAAGCAAACTTTAAACTTTTAGAATATTATATGAGAGAAAAAGATTATGATAGTGCAATTACTATAGGTAACGAACTTTTAAATTTTAAGCTATCAAAAAAACAAAAATATAATGTCTATTATGATTTAGCGACATCATACTTATTTTCCGACAAACCGGAAAAAGCATTGGAAGTAGGGCAAGAAGCACAATTTTTGTATCCAAAAAAGATAGAGACTAAATTGTTGTTGGGAAACATATACAAGAATAATAGTTTAAACGAACTTGCAATAGTAAAATTTAAAGAGTGTTTAGATATAGATGATGATAATCTTGAAGCATTAACGAATTTAGGTAACATTTATAATTTTCAAGAAAATTATAAATCATCTTTAGAGTATTTTGAAAAAGCTCAAACAGAAGCCGTACAACATAAAGAAGAATTATCTATAAATGATTATATAAATATGGCAATATCCGCTAAAGAAATAGGAAGAAGAGATCAGGCTCAAGCAATTTTAGAAAACATTAAGAAAAAAGACAAAAAAGCTTCTCTTTTACTTGTAGGTATTTATCAAAGTAAACAAGAGTATGATAAAGCTATAAACATACTGAAACCTTTTGTTTATCAGAATGAAACGGATATTGAAATTTATTGTAATTTGGCACAAATGTATTTACTTTCAAACAAATTTAATGAAGCTAAAGATTTATTGCTGTATTTCAAATCTAAGAATAAGAAGAAAAATAATGAAGTGATAGATATATTATTGATAGAAGCATATAATAATATATACCATGATAAAAAAAGAGTATTAATGGAATTGAAAAAAATATATAACTATACAAATTTGGATTACATAAAAAGAATTGTAGGTAAAGTAATAGATTTTGAAAAAATGCTATAAAATATGCCTATAGCTCAATTGGATAGAGCGTCAGTTTCCGGAACTGATGATTCCGGTTCAACTCCGGATAGGCATACACAAGTGATATAACCTAAGTTAATCACGATAAAAATTTATATTTTGAGCTACACTTTTGAAATTTTTAACCTCGAGTACCCGATTTCACTTTAGTACACTTCGGCTAAAAATATTCTTCTGTTCGCTACAAACTATAAATTTTTCTCTTGTTTGTTATATTTAAAACAAGCTAAAATCAAAATAAAACTTATGAAAATTTATTGTTTTAACCGGCTTTGAGCATGTCAGCTACATTTATTATGTCGGGTTGTTGTGCTTGTGATTCAAAATCAATAACATTTTGGCTAAACAATCTTGACTTTAATTCCTGAGCAACTTCTACCGGTTCGTATTCAGGATCAGTCGCAATAAGTCCTATATTTTCTTCAACTATAGATAAAATTAATTTCTGCAACAACAGATTTCTTCTTACATTACCATCGGATGAACTATCCGTAGAAAAACCATCTATTTCTCTTAATGAAATTGCTTCCCCGTTAAATGAATTTGAATTTGTATTTATTACAACCATTTCACCGTTACCTTGTTGTTGCTGTAACAAATATATCGGATAATCAACTCCGCCGACATTAAATTCATCACCGGTAAAAATTACACTTGATGCAGGAATACCATTTTTTATTGTGACTCTTAAAGGAATTGATTTATTAATACCTTTTTTATAAACACTTATTGTAGTTTGGCCCGTACTTACAACTTCCAGTTCAGGATATTTTTGTTGAATTATATTTCTAAAATAATCGGCAACTGCTGCTCTAACTACTGTCGGTCTGAAAGCAGTAACAACAAATCTTACAGGACTATCCGTAAATGTACAAAGATTTTCCCCTTTTTCAATTGCTTCAATATCTTGTTGTAATCTAACCGCTTCTGTTTTATCTTGAGAATCTTTAGAAAAATATAACCTTGCTAATTCAAATAAAGACATTATTTTCATTGTTTCTTTAAATTTCTCTATACTTATTCCGGAATTTATTGCAGTTTGATATATACTATTTATTTCTTCTATAGCCTCTTCTCTTGTTAAATGTCCCCATTTTTCAGCAACTGATTCAAATTGTTTATAAACCGATTGTTGTTCCAACAACAAATTAATAAAATCTTCATAAGTTACATTTTCTTGATTTCTTAATTGTTTTGTTTTGTTTATAAAATCCACAAAAATGTCATACCATTCTTGTTGCATATTCCCGAATAAATCCTTTAAATAAGACATTGTTTCTCTATCTATGGTTGATTGTGCCACATTATCCATATAATCTTGGTTTGTTACATATCCGCCATCTTCAATATCACATTGTAATGCCGCATTTTCTATGTATATTCTGTGAACTAAATCTCTTATATGGTCTCCAAGAGGATTTAATCTCTTTTCTGTCTGCAATAATGTATTTCCGGTTATAGGAACTGGCTGCCCTATTCCGTACAAAGTTAATATTGAAAATACCGCTTGCATATCTGCATTAAAAGGTGAATCTCTTAAAGCTAAATTATCGTCCATATCAGCAAAGTTTCTAACTTCGGCAAGTTTTTTCATTCTATCTGCATAATTTTTTGAAACTACCATTTTCCCTGCTACATTTATATAGAAGTCTAATTTTTTGCCATCTTTATTATAAAAAACAATATTTCCGTTTTCTATTCTAACTTCACATCCGTTTCTTATAACATACATAATACTTGCTCTTTTTACTACATCGTCATAAGCATCTATTTGTTTCAACAAATTAATAAGATTCTCTAATAATTTAGGATCAGACTGTAAATCCGACCAATTGATGTTCCTTTGTAAATCCAATATTGTATATTTTAAATTTAAAAATTCTTTTCCTACAGTAGATATATTAGATATTAAATGATTTAAATTTTTGTCTGCATTGTAAGAAAAATTTGAAAAAAATCTTCTAATTATTTGTATAGAAGATGCAATTTTTGTTCTAAATACAGATAAATTCATAAAACGATAATTTACAATTCTTTCATCACATTGTTTTTGTAAAATACCATCAACTACTTTTATACCGGCCTTAAGAATATTATTTATACTTTTGTGACCTTTATTTGCCGAATAAGAACCATACACAAGTCTATCTATTCCTAATGCAGCCATAGTCTTTGCACATTTATTACATGGTGCTAAAGTACAATACAAAGTTGCACTTGCAAGAGGATTTCCCAATTGAAGACTTACATATTTTAGAACGGCATTGGATTCTGCAAAAACCATATCTATATTTCTTTTTTGAGAATAATCAATATGTATACCTAAATTTTCCAACAGAAAAGGTCTGTCTTGAAATGTTTTGTTATTTATATTTTCTCCGTTAATTCTTGCAAGTTCTAAAAGTTCGGTTAAAAAACGTCCTTTTTCCGTAAGTTCTCCTGCAGGAAGTTTCTCGTATACCTGTATATAATTTTTCAAGAAATCTATAAAAGTCAAAGTTTCCGCATGTAAAACACTCTTCGTATCATTATAATTCTTACCTTTAACACCGTCTGCATTTATTATAAAAGCTCCTATCGGCGGTTGAATAAAAGATACCAGAAAACTTCTTGTTTGTCTGGCAAGTTTAGATTGTTTTAAAGCTTCTGCCATGTACTTTTCATCTTCAGTAGTTATTTCTTCTTCGGATATTTCTTTTATTGTTTTTATTCTGTTAAAATTTCCTATACTTGCTTTTATATTATTTATGAATTTTTTAAATTTTGTTTTAATTGTGAACAATAAAGACGGTTTTGTATCTTTCAATTTTGTTGCAATATCATATATCGTTTGTAAATCTTCATAGTTATTACTTACAAAAGAAATAAAAGAATCTGTATCTGTAATTTCTGCTGTCGAATAATAAAGTAATTTTACTGCGGATTGTATTAAGTACGGGTTTAAGTATAAAGCATTGATAAATTTTTTATTAATAAAAATCATCGATTTTTTATTTATGTTTTTTACACTCATAGGAAGCATATTGTCTAATAAATTATCATCATCAGATATTATTACTTCTACATTTTCCCCGAACAAATAGTGTTGTTTGGCAATTTTAATTATATCATCAACCAACAAATTTTGTTGTTTTTTAGAAAGGATTACCTGTTTTTCTTTTTCCTGAGTTCTGTCAAAACTTTTTGATATCGTTGCATCCGCATAAGTAACAGATACATCGAACCCTTTATCTTTAGATTCTATTATGACAGACAATTTACCTTTTAATTCATCATTATTTTTTATCCATTCATTTATTTCATTTTGAAAAGTTGCTGTATCACTAAAAAACATTTGCCAAGATGAGATTATCGATAAAAGATTTGCGGCAATTTGTTCGTTTGTTCCATACTTCAATGTTGTTGAAAATAAATTGTTAAACGCATTTACAAAACTAATGTTTGGTGTTAAAACAACATACGATATTTTTGCCTGTTTTAATTTATTTGTTATATCCGAATGAAAACCACCCGCAACAATAATTTTATCGGAAGAATCATCCAACAGATTTTCAATAAATATTTCATTTCTGTCTATATTTGTATCAAAGAAATCAAATATATCTTTATCATTTAACAAATATAATGCAAATGCAAGTAAATCGTTCGATAAATATTTGTTTAATAATTCGGTGAAATATTTTTTATTTTCTTTTAATATTTTATAATGCGAAGGTAAAATATTAACATTTACCAAATCTTTTAACAGTTTAACATAATTATCTAAATCTATTATTTCTCTTTCATTTTGATCCAAAAATTCATTATTTAATAAACTATTTATATAGTATTCTTTCTCATATAATAAATTTACCGTATTTATCTCAAAAAGTAATTTATTGGATTGTAAATACATCATAAGTTCTTTATTCTTTTTACTTTCTTTAAGTTCCGGCAAATTGTTATCTATATAATCATAAACTTGTGCATATCCGTAATCTGTTTTTAAACTTAACAAGTGATAAACAGTTGAATAATTTTTGCTTTGTAATAAAAAGTTTTTAAACTGTGAATTTAATTTTTTAGAATCTATATTTGATAAATTTTTTGAAATTGTTTGATATTTTTGCAAGTTGGGAAAATTATCCGGAATATCAGCATCATTAAGTTTTAATATTTGTAAAGCTAAAACTCTATCTAAAATGCTTTTTTGTTTTAATTCTGTTACTTTGTTTGATATATTATTGATAATATAGTTATTAAAATCTTTATTTTTGTTTATTTTTTCGAGAAGTAACAAATTGTTCAAATATTCTTTTTTGTTTTCAATTCCGTTAATATTTTTATTTGCATTTGATAAGGCGAAATATTCACAAGCACTTAAAACCGATGTTTTAAACAAGTTATCGATTATTTCTTTTTTTATTCTTTTATCAGGTATTGAATTCAAAATAGAAATATCTAAATTTTTATCAACAACCCCTTCCCCGTATATTTTAAAATCATGTTTTTCGGTTAAGTTTTCTAAAGCTTTATAAATTTTATTTTGTGTTACAAAATCGTTATGTAAATCTTGTATCCATATCACAAAATTATTATTATTATTCGAATCATAAGAATCCGTAACTTTAAAAGAGTTTAAAATATCTTTGTTTATTATATTTGTAAAATGATATTCCGTTTTTTCAACAGACGAAAAAACGGGCATAACACCGACAAAAATAAGCAAAACGGACAACAACCCCGATAAATATTTTTTCATTAATATTTTCATAACAATAAGTATAATATATTTTATTGAAAAATCAAATATTTTTTTATAATTCCTGTAACCAGCCGTTGTACAACCCTGCTCTATCAAAATCTTCTAAAACTTTATCATATTCTTCCTGAGTAACTTTTCTGTTAAGTTCTTCGAATTTATGTGAAATATTTGCCGTATGATATTGTGCCATAACACTCATATATGTATCTTGAGAGATCTCACTTGCTACAAATTCAAATGTTTCTTTTGAACCCGCAATATTATTTGGTAAAACAAGATGCCTTATTAAAATACCTTTTGTTGCTAAACCGTTATCGTCAAATTTTAAAATACCTTTTTGACGATACATTTCTTTTATTGCTATTCTGTTATTTTCTACATAGTTATTAATTTTGGAATATTTTTTTGCATTTTCGTTTGATGAATATTTCATATCGGGCATATATATATCTAAAAACGGTTCCATTAGTTCCAGAACTTCTTTGCTTTCATATCCGCCGCAATTTGAAAGTACAGGTATTTTTAACCCTTTTTGTTTTGCTATAAAAATTGTTTCCGCAACCATTGGATAAACATGTGTAGGTGTTACTAAGTTTATATTATTCGCACCTTTTTTTTGTAATTCCAACATTTTATCTGCAAGTTGTTCCGTTGTAATCGGATTTCCGTTACCAAGTTGACTTATAGGATAATTTTGGCAAAACACACAAGATAAATTACAATTTGTAAAAAATATTGTTCCGGAACCCTTTTCTCCGGAAACAGGAGGTTCTTCTCCATAGTGTAAATTTATACTTGCAACTTTAAAATCTTTACCTGTTCTGCATGCACCAACTTCCCCTTTAAGTCTGTTGATTCCACAATTTCTGGGGCACAAAGAACATTTTTCCATTAACTGATAAAGTTTTTTAATATTGTTGTTCATTATATTTTATTAATATAAAACTAAGAAATTTTCAGAGAAGTTAATAAATCTGTTAAGAAATAATCGGATACCAACATTAAAATCATTGAAATCATAACCGAACTTGTTGTTGCTTTACCTACACCTTCGGCTCCACCTGAACATTGAAAACCTTTATGACATGCAACAGTAACAAGTATTCCCGCAAAGAAAAATGATTTTATGAAACCATGGAAAAAAGTTTGAACTGTCATAACATCTAAAATATCACCAATATAAATCGTGGATGGAATGTCCCAAGTCAGTGACGATACAACCAAACCGCCATAAATACCTATTATATTTGATATTGCCACAAGTAACGGTAACATCAATATACATGCTATAAATCTCGGAACTGCCAAATATCTTACAGGATTTGTTCCCAAAGTATATAAAGCATCTATTTGTTCCGTAACTTTCATTGTACCGATTTCTGCAGTTATTGCAGCACCTACTCTACCGGTAATAACAACGGCCGTTAATACAGGTCCCAATTCTTTTACCAAAGCATAACCCGTAATCATACCGATATAAACCGGTTCATTAAATAGATTTGCGGTAGCAGAACCTACTTGTAATGCCAACACCATACCAACAAAAAAAGATGTCAGAAGTATTATCGGAAAAGACATATATCCTACTTCCACCATCTGAATTATTGTATTTCTAATATTTACCTGACCTTTTATTATGCAAATAAAAGTATCTATTACCAACTGTGAAGCAAGGCCAAGACCTTTTATATTGTCTTTTAATCTTTTAGCAAATGGAACTTTTAAAATCTGTTCTTTCATAATTTTATTAAACTATTATTCTTGGAACTCTTGGAGAAATTGAACATGTAACTTCATAACTTATTGTATTTTCTAATTTTGCTAATTCTTCCGCTTTTATAGTTTCTTTACCTTGTGTTCCTAACAATACAACTTCATCACCTATACTTACACCTTTAACATCTGTAACATCTATCATCATCATATCCATGGTGATTCTTCCGGCAACAGGACATTTTTTTCCTCTAACTAAAACATCTGCTTTATTAGATAATACCCTGCTGTAACCATCCGCATATCCTACAGGAACCGTTGCTATAACCGAATTCTTATTTGTAACAAACGTTCTACCATAACTTACGCAAAAACCTGATGGAACTTTTTTCAAATATATAATTTTTGTTTTCCATGTTAAAACAGGTTTCAATTTAAGTTTTTGTTGACCATGTTCAAACGGAGATAATCCGTACAAACCTATTCCCGGTCTAACCATATCAAGATGTGTTTTTTTATTGCTGATTAATGCAGCTGTATTTGCTGCATGTGCAATAAATTTTAATCCTAATTTTTTTGCATACTTTATAACTTCATTAAACTTAGCTAACTGACTTTCTGTATAAGCCATATTTGTATCAGCTACGGCAAAATGAGTGTACATTCCCGACATTTTTATTTCGGGCATATTAACTATTTTTTGTAATATTATATTAGTGTTTTCTCCGGCAACAACACCGACTCTCCCCATACCCGTATCAACTTTTAAATGAAACTCTAATTTCTTTTGAAACTTTTTTGCAAGATTAGATAACTCATGTAATCCTTGTAAACTTGAAATTGTCGGTATCAAATCCCAAAAAGTTGCTACAGATAAATATTCTAAAGGGTATCCGCTTCCAAACACCAAAATTTTTGCTTTAATTCCTGCTTTTCTAAAAGAAATTCCTTCCTCAATTGAAGAAACACCTATACCATAAATTCCTGCCTTTACCGCTTCTTTTGCTAACTCTATTCCGCCATGCCCGTAAGCATTGGATTTTATTACTGCAAGAACTTTTGTGTCCGCTTTTAAATATTCTTTTATCTTTTTTAAATTAAATAAAAAATCACTCTTATCTATTTCTACCCATGTCGGTCTGAAAAAAGATGATGGTGGTTGTTCCTTCATTGATTTCCCTCCATAGAATTTTGTGTATTACTATAATCTTTATTAAAAAATTTTGTATACTCACCTTCGAAAAGAAGCTCTACAGTTCCTACAGGACCGTTTCTCTGTTTAGCAATAATAATTTCAGCTATTTTATCGTTTTGTTGTGTTGCAGGATCCAAATCCTGAGATTTTTCTTTGTTTTTATAATATCCTTCTCTGTGAACAAAAGCTACAACATCGGCATCCTGCTCTATAGCTCCCGAATCTCTTAAATCCGATAACATAGGCCTTTTATCTTTACCTCTTTGTTCTGTTTGTCTTGATAATTGTGAAAGAGCTATTACAGGAACATTCAAATCTTTAGCCAAAGCTTTTAACGATCTTGAAATTTCTGCCGTTTCTATTTGTTTTGATTCATATTTTTTACCGTTACCTGTTCCTCTGATTAACTGCAAATAATCTATTATTATTAATGATAACGGTTTACCTTGTTTTTCAAGCTTTGTTGCAAGTTTTTTTGCTGTTGCTCTTATTTCTACAGAAGACATTTCCGCATCACAAATATAAAGCGGGGCTTTACCTATTTTTGATATTGCTGTTGTAAGTTTCGGCCAATCTGAACTTTTAAATTTACCTTTCCTTAAATCTTGTCCGCTTACCAATGCAACAGAAGCCAAGAATCTCATCATTAAAGACTCTTTTGTCATTTCTAAAGAAAATATAGCTACGGAATGAGGATCTTTAGACCTAACAGCGACATTTTCGGCAATATTTAATGCAAATGCCGTTTTTCCCATTGAAGGTCTTCCCGCCACAATTATAAGTTCGGACGGTTGAAGTCCAGCCGTCATTTTATCAAGATCGGTAAAATCCGTTCTAAGACCGGGAACATCATTTCTGTCCTTAAATAAATTTTCAAGTTTAGAAACAACCGAAGGAACCAATTCTTCAGGTGTAAAAAAATCATTTGCATTATTTTGCTTTGATATATTAAACAATACACTTTGAGCATTATCCAAAATTGTTTCCGAAGGAGAATCTTCGGAAAAAGCATCGGTAACCATATTTGAACCTACGGTTATTATTTGCCTTAATATAGATTTATCTTTTACTATATTTGCATAATATTCTACATTTAGCCGTTTGTGCAGTATCAATTAAATCAAACAAATATTTTATTCCACCGACATCGGTAAAAAGTTTGTTTGTTTTTAAACGATTTGATACCGTAACAGGTTCTGCGACTTCTTTATCACTTAATTCTATTATTGCACCAAAAATAAGTTTATGAACTTCTTTATAAAAATCTTCTTCTTTAACCAACTCCATTGTTTTTAAAACAGCATCTTTTTCTATAAGCATAGCACCAAGCAATGCTTTTTCTGCATCTATAGATTGCGGAGGGGTTCTTCTATCTAAATCTTTTGCCATTAAAACACTTCTCCTTATTGATACGGAAACTATAAATTTTGATATTTTGTGTAGAAAAAAATTATAGTCAATAATTAACAAAAAATCAAGAAAAAAGCGGAAAGATATTTTTTATATCTTTCCGCTTTATATTTACACAATATAATTATGAAATATTTACTTTTTCTCTTCTACTACATCAACATTAACTTTAGCAATAACTTCAGGATGCAATCTTACATTTACCGTTACTTTACCTACTTCTTTTATAGGTGCAGGTAACAATATATCGTGCTTATTGATAGCAAAATCCTGCTCTGCAAACAATTTTGCTAAATGTGCAGTAGTAATAGAACCGAAAATCTTGCCGTTTTCACCAAGTTTAACTTTAACAGAAAATTCTGCTTTTTCTATTTTTTCCGCAACAATTTTTGCATTGTTAATAATCTCTTCTCTAACTTTTTCAAGTCTTGTTTTTTCTCATTCCCAAATCTTCATGTTTTGAGGAGTTGCTTCCATAACAAGTTTTTTAGGTAACAAATAGTTTCTTGCAAAACCTGCTGCAACATCTTTTATTTCACCTTGTCTTCCTACATTTGTTATATCTGATCTTAAAATAACTTTCATTTATTTCCTCCAATAAAAACTAATTTGCCGAAAATGGCAACAAAGCTAACATTCTTGCTCTTTTTACAGCTTTGCATAATTCTCTTTGATGTTTTGCACATGTACCGGTAATGTTTCCGGAAAGAATTTTTCCACTTTCTGTAACAAATGTTCTTAAAAGACTAATATTTTTATAATCTATTTCTATTTTATCCGTACAAAAACGGCAAACTTTTCTTTTCATCATTCCGTTTTTTCTAAACTTACCTGCAGGCTTTGTTCCGGCCGGATGTGTGTTTTTTTTCTCTATTGACATTTTTTATTCCTCCAAAATTTTAAAACGGTGATTCCTCATCATCTGTAACATCACTGTTAGAAACATATTCTGTTTCTGCATTTTCAACATTTCTTGATTGTTGAGCTGTTTGTTGTGCATCAACTCTAACTAAAAACTGAATTCTTAATGCCACAACTTCCAATCTGGATCTTTTTGTACCATCTGGAGATTGCCAACTGCTGGTTTTCAATCTTCCTTCAATATAAACAGGCATACCTTTTTTTAGTCTATCGTTACATCTGTCCGCTTGTTCTCCCCATACAATTATAGGAACGAAAGTCGGATCTGAGTCTTTCCATTCGCCTGTTACCTGATCTTTTATTCTGCTGCTCATAGCTATATCAAATCTGCAAACAGATTTTGATGTAGTTGTTCTTTTTAATTCAGGATCTCTAGTTAATCTACCAACCAAAATTACACTATTTTGTTGTGGTATCTGATATATCTGCTGATTCTGCATTTACCGTTTCCTCTTCTTTCTTTTCTTCAACAGGAGCTTCAACTGCAACTTCCTGTTTTTTCTCAACAACTTTAGTTTTTTTAACGGCCTTCTTCTTTTTTTCTTCAACTTTTACAGTTAAGAATCTGATAACATCATCATTAACTTTAAAAAAGTTTTCCAAAGAAAGAACTACCGAACCATTAGCATCAAACTCAACATAAACATAATTTCCTTCACGGAATTTCTTGATGTTGTAAGCGAGTTTTCTCTTTCCTAATTGTTGAAGATTCTTGATTTTTCCCTCGGCAGTTTCAATTATTTTTGAAACTTTTGCAACTAAGTCTTCTATCTTTGTAGAATCTAGTTCCGGAGAACAAATGAAAGTACATTCGTAACTCATTGATACTACCCTCCTTTTTGGATTTCTGTTGTTTTACCAACAGCTTAGCCCCTTACGGAGCAAAGTTTGATTTATAAGTATATATTTTTTTAATACTTTTTTCAAACTATTTTATTAAATAAATTATTGCAGCTTTATGAATATGCAATCTGTTTTCTGCTTCTTCAAAAATATTGTCTTCCTGTTTATTCATAACGGATGCCGTTATTTCTTCACCTCTGACTGCCGGAAGACAATGTAACACTATACAATTTTTATTTGCTTTTGCAAGTAAACTATCATTTACCTGATACTTTACAAAAGCTTTATGTCTTTCAACGGATTCTTTTTCTTCACCCATTGAAATCCATACATCGGTATAAATAACATCCGAACCTTTTATATCTTCTATATCACTGCTTATTTGTATCTTAGCTTTTGTCGATTTACCAATTTGTAAAGCTTTTTCTAAAAGTTCTTTTTTAGGTGCATATTTTTTAGGACCTAATAATAAAAAGTTAAGGCCTAAAACTGCCGAAACCGCAAGCCATGAATTTGCAACATTATTTGCATCACCTACAAAAGAAATTTTTAATTTTCTTAAATCTTTTAAATTTTTTATTTTATATTTTTCTATTATCGTCATTAAATCTGCTAATATTTGCAACGGATGTTCGGCATCCGTTAATGCATTTATAACAGGAACTGAAGAGTTTTTGGCAAATTCCTCTATATAGCTATGTTTAAATGCTCTTATAACTATCGCATCCAAATATCTTGATAAAACATGTGCCGTATCGTAAACGGATTCCCCTCTTGTTGTCTGCAACTTTTTTATATCAAGATTTAACGGTGTCCCGTCTTCCTGACACATTGCAGCGGAAAAAGAAACCATTGTTCTTGTAGAAGGTTTTTCAAATATCAAACCTATTACTTTACCTTTTAATTGGAACTTTGATTTCTTTTGTTTTTTTAATTTTACAGCAGATTGAATAATGTTCCAAATCTCTTTCGAAGTTAAATCGTATATTGATAATATATGTTTTAATTTTTTCATAACACACTCTTACTACTTTTCTTTTAAAACATAAAAACAAGAAGACTAAATTTGATGTCTTCTTGTTTTTATAATTTTAAAACTTATAAAAACTACATCTTTGAATTTTGATCTATATATATTCCAGGCCCCATTGTAGAAGAAACTGAAATACTTTTAACATATTGACCTTTTGCTGCTGAAGGTTTTGCCTTCAAAACTGCACTTACCAATGTTTTTATATTTTCTACCAATTTATCTTTTTCAAAAGAAGCCTTACCTACGGAACAATGAACTATTCCGAAAGAATCATTTTTATATGCTACTTTACCTTTCTTTAATTCTTGAACTGTTTTACCGATATCAAATGTAACTGTTCCTGATTTTGGGTTTGGCATCAAACCTTTAGGACCTAATATTTTTGCAACTTTACTTAAATCTTTCATACAATCAGGTGTTGCAACCAAAACATCAAAATTTAAGTCACCTTTTGCAATATCTTCTATTAAATCTGTTGAACCGACTTTATCTGCACCTGCTTTTTCAGCTTCGGTTTGCTTTTCACCTTTAGCTACAACAAATACGGTTCTTGTTTTACCGATACCGTTAGGTAACAAGACTGTTCCTCTAACAATTTGATCACTCTGTTTAGGATCTATTCCCAAACGGATGTGAACTTCTACCGACTCATCAAATTTTGCTTTTGCTGTTTGTTTTACTAAATCTGCTGCTTCTTCAACAGAATAAAGTTTGTTTGAATCTACTAATTTTGATAATTCTTTTAATCTTTTTGCCATTTTAATTCTCCTGTGGTTCATTCGCCGTTTTAAAAACAGCTCCCACTTTTATTTCTATTTGTACTACTTTTGTTTTATTTCAATTCCCATGCTTCTTGCCGTACCTTCAACCATCAATTTTGCACCTTCTAAATCAATAGCATTTAAGTCAGGCATTTTTTGTTTTGCAATTTCTTCTACTTGAGCTTTTGT